>CAYSGP010000027.1:0-6004 GCA_964430095.1 uncultured Ignavibacteriaceae bacterium | reverse complement strand
AATATATTTGATGTTATATAGGGAAATTATTAAATAATCTTCTTAATCTCTGCATTGCTGCTCTTTAATTTATCATATTGTTGGTATTTTTTGATTATTCCGTTCTTTGTAAACCACACTGGAATTCACTATTTTTCATGTCTTCATTAAAGGAATCTAACATGATTTATAGTATGACCGGTTACGGCAAAGGAACCGCCGAAGCGGATGGTATTGCCGCTGAAGTTGAAGTAAAAAGCATAAATAGCCGGTATTTAGATATTTTCCTCAAGCTTCCTCAATCTTTGATAAGCAAAGATTATGAGCTTAGGGAATTAATTAAATCAAAAATTAAAAGGGGGAAAATTTCTGTTGTCAACGCTGTCAAAAAAAACGGACAACATGAAAATATCCCTATGATAGATAAAAAGAAGCTGAAAGGGTTAATCGGCTTCCTTAAAGAATTGAAAAAAAATGCAAAAATTAACGAAAAAATAAAACTTGAGCATCTCTTAAATTCCAGAGATATAATTCTGACCGCATGGGAAGGATCCTCCGAGATCGAATTCGAGCTTTTAAAAAAGGCACTCGATTCAGCACTGGATGAGCTGCTGAAGATGAAAAAAAATGAAGGGGGACAGCTGGCTAAAGATCTTAAGCAGAGAGTAAAAACAATTGAAGAAAAGCTTAACCAGATTGAAAAGGAATCTTCGGAAAGTGTTAAGGAATATTTTGAAAAATTTAAAGAGAAAACAAAGACATTGGTTAAGGATTTAACTCCATATACTGACAGGCTTGAGCTTGAATTGGCATTGCTGGCAGAAAAATCTGAGATAACGGAGGAATGTGTAAGATTAAGAAGTCATATAAAATTTTTTCTGGATAGCTTAACAAAGGAAGACGAACCGGGCAGGAAACTGAATTTTCTCTGTCAGGAAATGAACCGCGAAGCCAATACAATCTCCGCAAAAACTTTATCTACTTCGATTACTCACAGTATGGTTATTATTAAAGAAGAGATAGAGAAAATGAGAGAACAGATTCAAAACATTGAGTGATCCTTGGATAAGAAGGGAGCAGTAATTGTAATTTCCGCTCCTAGCGGAACAGGAAAAACCACAATAATTAAAAATATTTTAAAGGATTTTCCGGGCTTGATGTTTTCCGTTTCCGCTACAACCAGAAAGAAAAGAGATAACGAAATAAACGGTGTTGATTATAGCTTTTTAAGTGATGAAGAATTTAAAAGAAAAATTGATCAAAATGAATTTATTGAATGGGAAGAAGTTTACGGCTACCGTTACGGCACTTTGAAAAGTATTATTGAAGAGAATATTTCAAATGGAAAACCGGTTATTTTGGAGCTTGAGGTTAAAGGGGCTTTGTCAATTAAGAAGATTTATAAGAATGCGGTTTTAATCTTTATTGCACCTCCAAATTTTGAAGAATTGGTAAATAGATTGAAAAACAGGCAGACAGAGGACTATGAGGAACTTAATAAAAGAATAGAGAGAGCCAAAATGGAATTGAGTATGATGAATAAATTTGATTATCTTGTGGAGAATAAAGATTTGAATAAAGCTGTTTCGGAAGTAAAGAGTTTAATTAAAAATATTTTAAACTAAGGAGAATAAGATAAATGGAAATCAGACCGGTAGATTTAAGAGAGCTTGATATGCAGGCTTCAAATGTTTATGAAGCAGTAATTGTAACTGCAAAAAGAGCCCGGCAAATAAATGATGAAAACAAGATTGAATATAATGCATTGTTAAGTACAATTCCTGTTACCGGAACAGATGACGACAGCGAGGATATTGAAAATCCGGCTCAATCCAAAATTTCATTGGATTTTGAACTTAAGCAGAAGCCGCATGTTCAGGCATTGCAGGAGCTTTTAGATAGTAAAATTGATTATCAATTCAAGGAAAAATAAACCTATTTACAAAGAAATTCTTTAATCCCGGCAAAACCGGGATTTTTTTGTTCTTTAGCTATATTTCAATCCAGTAAAACTTCATCAAAGAAAGTAAATGATTAAAGATCCTTTTTCAGGCAGAAAAATTATTCTGGGCGTAACAGGCTGCATTGCCTCATATAAAGCCTGTTATTTAACAAGAGAATTAATAAAACGCGGTGCGGAAGTCAGAGTTGTAATGACTCCCTCGGCGGCAGAATTTGTACAGCCGCTGACTTTTGCTTCACTATCAAAAAATAAAGTTATTATTAATATTTTTCCAATATCGCAAAAAGACGGCTGTGATTTTGGAACGTGGCACATTGATTATGCATTGTGGGCAGATTTAATTTTAATTGCTCCATGCACAGTCAATACCATTGCCAAGATAGCGAATGGTTTTGCCGATAATGCACTAACCACTATCGTTTCCGCAGCTCGCGGCCCGGTTATTATTTCTCCTGCTGCAGACGTGGATATGTACGAAAATAAAATAACTCAGGGAAACTTAAATAGGTTGAAAGAACTTCGTTATTTTATTGTCAATGCTGAAAAAGGAGAGCTTGCGAGCGGACTTTCGGGAAAAGGGAGATTCCCCGAAGTGGAAAAAATTATTGACGCTGTTGAACTGGTTCTTTCCGGATATAGTATTGATCTGCAGGATAAAAAAATATTGATAACTGCAGGTCCTACTTATGAAGACATAGATCCGGTAAGATTCATAGGGAACCGGTCTTCCGGCAAGATGGGATATGAACTGGCAAAAGCAGCTTTTTTACGCGGTGCCGCGGTAACTTTAATTTCAGGTCCTTCCCATGAAATTATTTATCCCGAAATAAAGCTTATTAAACTAAGATCTGCTCAAGAAATGGAAAAAACGGTTAAAAATGAATTGAAGAATAATGATATTTTAATTATGTCTGCCGCAGTTGCGGATTACAGACCTGCTCAAACCTTGAATAAAAAAATAAAAAAATCTGATAAATTATCGGAGATCAAGGTGTTAGAAAATCCGGATATCCTTTCCGCAATTAGAAAAGATTCCTTAAATGGAACAAGCAGGAAAAAAATAATCGGCTTTGCTTTGGAAACAGATAGCGTTGAAAAAAATGCAGAGAAGAAGCTTAAAGAGAAAAATCTGGATATGATTGTTCTTAATTCTTTAAAAGATAAATCAAGCGGCTTTGAATTTGATACCAACAAAATTAGTATAATCAGCCGTTTGGGTAAAAAATTAAATCTTCCGCTGCTGTCTAAATTCCAAGCGGCGAATAAAATCCTGAGTGAAATATTAAAACTTTAGAAGAGATTTTTTAGTCAAATCTCCCAGCTGAAAATAAAACTTAATCTTATCATACTTGTAAACTTCAGCAAATTTAATCTTGTATGGTTATCTAACCAGTTATAACCAATAGCTTCTATTGAGGTAGGATGATAATACCCTAATTGTATTGAAGTAATTGAACTAGTCTCAACTCCCGCAGCGGCAAATAGTAATAGTAAAGAAGCATAATTGGTTCCCCAGCTGTTAGAGCCGCCGCCGCCTGAATTTGAATGTTGTAAAATCCCTGCTGAGGCAAAAAAAGGATCGTAAAATTTATATCTGGCAGCAGCACCGAATTCCCAGCCGGCAAAATTTATATGAAGTGTTCTTCCGACATTAGCTATTAATAAGAATTTTTCAATCGGTGAATATGCAAAATTTAAATGATAGGCCAGAGGAAAGCCTTCTCCGCCAAGAATTTGATGGTTGACTCTCACCTGTTGCGCCTCGAAATCAAAGCCAAGTCTAAAGCTTTGGGGATTAATTTCTAAGCTAAATAGATAAAGAAATATTATTACTTTTTTCATTTGGATGCTTATAATATAATTATAAACATTTCCTTCTTTTACCTACTTATAAACTCAGTCCTTAATATCGGCGGCATTTATCTTCAGGAGAAAATCCATAACATCCGGAAGCACTATTACTTTCATATATATTATAATATTAATTATTATCAATAACAAAGGCTTTTTCGGAACTGAAATTCGATTTTATTGAACATTAGCATAGGAAAAATTATAGCCTATGAAAAAGTAATAAAGTTTAGAAATAAAACTTTCGTTAAATTTAGCAACTAGTTTTATTTTATTGATGAAAAAAGAATTTAAGAAACAAATAACCCAGGCTTTAATTGATCAGAAGGATATTTTCGGAGACGATCTCTTTGCCGAATCGGTAAAAGAAACTGTTGATTCGAGCGGAAAAATAATCGCGAGAAAAACGGAAACAGTTGAAATAGAATTAGTAAAGAAGAAAGCAGCAGTAGAAACCGAAACATTCTTTGAAGAAGATAAAGAGATTTGGAGGAAGGCGTCGACGCTTGATCAGCTGGAATCTTTAATTAATAATTGCAATAAATGTCCGCTGCACGAAGGCAGAACAAATTTTGTTTTTGGGACTGGAAATCCTAGGGCTGAGATTATGTGTATCGGCGAAGGTCCGGGTGCCGAGGAAGATAAACAGGGGAAACCATTTGTCGGCAGAGCTGGTCAGCTTCTGACTGATATTCTGAAGGCAATAAAATTTTCCCGTGAAGAAGTTTATATCGCAAATGTTTTAAAAAGCCGTCCTCCGGGAAACAGGACCCCGCTTCCCCAGGAAATGGAAATGTGCATGCCTTATTTGCTAAAACAGATAGAGCTGATCAAACCGAAGCTGATTTTATGCCTTGGCTTAACTGCTGCTCAGGCTTTATTAAGGAAAAAGGAATCCATGGGGAATTTAAGGGGGAAATTATTTGATTTTAACGGTTCGAAAGTGATGGTAACTTATCACCCCGCAGCATTGCTGAGAAATCCTAATCTTAAAAAAGACTGCTGGGAGGATGTGAAAAAATTCAGAAAATTGTATGATGAAATAAAGTAAGGTTCTCCGCAATTTTGAGGACTTTTATCTCGGAAATTTTCCTGAATTAGCGGATTCAAATCAAATAACAAATCATGCTTTTTCAAATTAATCAAATAATTGCACTCGTAACCGCGCTGCTGTTAATTATTTTCTCGGTATTTTTACTTACTTTAAAAAAAGAAATAAAACTGCACCGTCGGCTTCTTTTTGTTTTTCTTATTATTAATGCAGCCTTTCTTGCAGCCTTTTTAGTCATTTCAAATTTCAAGCCTTATACACTTCCTGTAGTTTCAATTTTTTATTTTCTTCATTCGTCCGGATTTTTATTCGGACCGGTTATCCTTCTTTATACTAAATCAACCGTAAGTGCCATTAATAGGATAAACAGAAAAGAGTTTATTCATTTTATTCCTTTCGTCTGTGCTGTTTTATATGTTTTTTTCAGATATATAATTTTCGGGGACCCTGAAAAATTCTGGAACCACACGGAGCGTTCAGTCTTTGATTCAATTCTAAATATTCAGGTTATGTTTTATATGGTCGTCTCTCTAATAGAAGTAAACCGATACAGGAAACGGATAAAAAATTATTATTCGGCTATTGAAAAGCTGAATTTATTTTGGCTCTCAATAGTATTATATGGATTTTTCTTTATGTGGATTGCAGATTTCACTAATTTCTTGTTAAGGAGATTATTTGTCCTGCCTTCGGAATTACATGCATACATCGTGATTATATCGCTTTTAACAAATTTTGTTTTTGCAGCTCTGATTTTTTATGAGGGTTTAAAAAGGCCTGAATTCTTTCATTTTTCTGAGGAAACCGAAAATAAGCCTAAATATGAAAAATCCAAATTAACAAAAGAAGAGAATGCCGATATCTTAAATAAACTGCTTTCTTTTATGGCAAAAGAGAAGCCATATTTGAATCCGGCTGTTACAATAAATGATCTTTCTCAAAATCTTGATATTCCTTTAAGATATTTGTCCCAGGTTATAAATGACTCCTTGAATAAAAATTTCTATGATTTTATAAATTCATACCGGATCGAGGAATCAATCAAATATTTATCCGGTTCTGAAAATAACAGGAAGACAATCCTGGAAGTTCTTTACGAGGCAGGATTCAATTCAAAATCCACTTTTTACAAAGTTTTTAAAGATCATACCGGACAAAAT
>CAYSGP010000026.1:0-5428 GCA_964430095.1 uncultured Ignavibacteriaceae bacterium | reverse complement strand
CTGAAGGAGCGGAGGTAATCGGCAACGATATAGAAGCAAAGGTAAAAAAAATTAAGAATGAAAATGGAAAAGATATCCATCTCTTCGGCGGAGCAAGACTGGTAACTACATTTGTCAATTCAAATTTGATAGACGAATATTTACTCGCCGTTCACCCGATAATTTTAGGTGCAGGCAAACCATTATTTATCGATATTAAGGAACGTAAAAATTTAGAATTAACAGATTCGAAAGTTTTTTCCAATGGCTTAGTTATTCTGAAGTATGTACATATTGCAAGGAATTGAGTATTGAGCATTGAATATTTTCCTTTTCCCTATATTCTTACAAAAAAGAATCCATTATCAGCACTCCGATCAGCCCGACAATTCCCACAATTGTTTCCATTACCGTCCAGCTTAAAAGTGTTTCCTTTACACTAAGACTGAAATATTCCTTGAACATCCAGAAACCCACATCGTTTACCTGCGACAGCATCAGGCTGCCTGCGCCGATTGATAATACCAGCAGTTCAGGATTCACCGAAGCAGTTGAAACAAACGGCAATAAAATTCCGGCAGTTGTTACCGCAGCAACAGTAGCTGACCCTACACAAATGCGCAGAGCAGTAGCGATAAGCCATGCAAGTATCAGCGGCTGAACCGGGGAATCCTTTAATAATTCACCAATATAATTGCTTATGCCGCTGTCAACCATTACTTGCTTGAAAGAACCGGCCCCTCCTATTATTAATAAAACCATAGTAATGCTAGAAACTGACTTTGTTAGAAGCTCCATAACTTTGTTCATGCTTTTCCCGCGGTTCAAACCTAAAGTGTATATTCCCAGCAGAACTGAAATTAACATTGCGACAGGCGCATTACCCAGGAAATTAATGATTTGTTTCAAAGTGCTTTCAGGAAGATAAATGTTCAACAAAGAAGCACCGGCTATCAAGATGACCGGCAGTAAAAGAGTAAGTATGCTCACTGTGAATGAAGGCATTTCTTCTTCGGTAAATACTCTGGGATTAAAAAATTCTTTAAAAGGTTTGGCATTAATCTTTTTTAAAAACCTGGATAAAAATGGTCCGGCAATTATGATAGCCGGAACTGCTATTATTATTCCTAAAAGTAAAGTTTTTCCGATATCGGCATGAAACATAACTGCAATTGCAGTCGGTGAAGGATGCGGAGGAAGGTAGCCGTGAGTTACAGTTAACGATGCTATCATCGGTACTGCAACATACAGCAAAGGCAGTTCAACAGCAGCCGCAACCGTAAAAATTATAGGGACGAGAATTACAAATCCGACTGCGTAAAATAAAGGGACTCCCACAATAAATCCTGTCAGCATAACTGCCCATTGAATTCTTTTCACTCCGAATGCAGTAATAAGCTTTGAAGTGATCCTCTGAGCGGCGCCGCTTTCCGCAGCAAGTTTACCGAGCATTGCCCCGAATCCGAGGATTAATACAAGAAAACCTAATGTGTCACCTAATCCATTTTCAATGGATGAAACAATTTTATCGAGCTCCATTCCTGAAGCAATACCGATGAAAATTGAAACCATTATAAACGCTATAAATGCATTTATCCTGACTACAAGAATCAGCAAAAACAAAAGGACTAATCCGATAACTGCAATTGTAAGAAGCATAAAGCTTTCCGGTGATTTGAATGGAAAATTAGTCAGCAAGAATAAGAATTTTTTTTCAGAAATACTTTTCTGTAGTATTAAAATTAATGCTTCACTGCATGAACATGTGATGTTATTCAGTAAATCAACTCAAAAACAACATAAAGATGCGATTTTCATTCATCTCTCCGATGCTTATTTATCAATCGGAAATCATAATTCATTAACCTAAAAAAAGGAGAGGTTAAAATGAAAACAGCATCAAACATAATGGCAGCGCCTCTTAATTTTGAGGAACTTCTGTTCACAAATAAAAATAAAGCATACGGAGCATTTCTATTAAGGAAAATCTATAAAAGAAATTTGATTACAGCATCTATAACAGCTGTCTTCATTTTTTCTATGCTGACTTTATCCCAATTGTTTTTCAAAAAAAATTATGCTCCAAACAAGACAACAGGAAATTCGACAACTGTAATACTTACTGCTCCCCCCTCAATAGAAGGGCAGAAAGATTTCCAGGTTGTTCAGGTTCCCCCGTCAGCTATAAAGACCGTTAAATTTACAGTTCCGGAAGTTGTTGATGATGATAAAGTAATTGAAACCCTTCCGACTATTGAAGATTTGCTGAATGTCCAGCCATGGACAAAAACTCAGGACGCGGAAATAGGAGGATACGATCCGACATTAGATTTTACGGAGCCCAAAACAAATACTGAACCTGAGCCAATGATGAAAGAAGTTACTTGGGTTCCTGAAATGCCGCATTACCCGGGCGGTGAAGAAGCACTGCATTCCTTTATTTCTTCAAATATTAAATATCCTCAGCTGGCGAGAAAAGCCGGTATTCAGGGAAGAGTAATAACTTCATTTACTATTGAAAGGAACGGAGCAATTTCCAATATAAAAATTGAAAAAGGGATAGGAGGCGGATGCGATGAAGAAGCAGAGAGAGTGATTGCCTTGCTGGAAAAATGGAATCCAGGCAAACAAAACGGAAATCCGGTCAGAGTAAGAATAATGATACCGATATATTTTAAGCTTCAATAAAAAATTGCTGGCCAAAAATAGGACTAACCTCATTCCAGGATTTATAACTGCAAGAGGAGGCAGAATAAATCCGGAATGGGGTTTTCTTTTATACTAACTCAATAAAAAAATAATAATAAGCCCCTTTCTTTTAAGTCTAATTTTCAGAAAATTTGAAGGGGGTTTAACTCAATATATTATTCATGAAAATTTATAAAATTCTCTTCATTTCTGCAGGAATAATTTCATTCCCTTTCATCATTTATCCTCAGTATTCCTCCCCGGAATTTGAACATATCTCGATTGATCAGGGCTTATATCAGAGTACTGTCAACTGCATTCTGCAGGATAGGAAAGGCCTTCTTTGGTTCGGAACCAACGACGGACTCAGCAGGTACGACGGCTATTCTTTTAAAACTTATAAGAATATTTCATCAGACCCGAGATCAATATCTGAAAATAATATTACCGCAGCAGCTGAAGATAATGAAGGGAATATCTGGATCGGAACATTGTCCGGTTTTATAAACATATATGATCCGCTCCAGAATGTTTTTGGGAAATATAAACTGGAATTCTTTCCTCTCTTCTCACCGCCAAAAAATTTTAATGAAAATATTCCCCCATGCTACGCGAGCTTCTCTCACAATACAATTACTGCAATATACTGCGATAAAAATGAATTCATCTGGATTGGTACATTCGGAAGCGGGTTATTCCGCTTTGATCCTTATGAAAATTTATTAGTTCAATATTATTATTCCGATGAGGCAAATACTATCAGCTCCGATTATATTCTTTCAATCACTGAAGATAACAAAGGCACAATTTGGGTGGCTACGTTTACCGGCGGACTTAATAGAATTGTCAATAGAATCGATCCTCAAACAAGGGAGGAAAAGGAGCTCAGATTCTCAGCTTATTTACCCGACAAAAATTTCAAAAATTCGATCAGCGATGCCAGTGTAACCTCTCTTGAATTTTTTGGCGGGAAATTATGGATAGGTACGTTCGGAGGCGGGCTGAATATCTTAGATTTAAACAAAAGCGGTAATGATTCTGATTTTATCTGCATTAAATCAGGCTCAGGGCAAAATTCTCCCGGCAGCAATTTAATAACTAAAATTGATTCGGATAAAAACGGCAATCTCTGGATCGGCACTTTCGGCGGGGGCTTGAATAAATTTAATCTCCAATCGAATATCTTCTCCAATTTTACAAATAATCCGTTCGATCAAAACTCCATCGACAACAATGAGATCATCTCACTGCTTTCCGATAAGAACGGTTTAATCTGGGCTGGGACTTTCAGCGGATATGGAATTAATAAACTGAATCCAAATGGGAAAAAATTTAGACACTATAAATCCGATCCGGCGGAAAAAAATTCTTTGAGCGATAACTTAATTACAGCATTTACCGAAGATTCCGATGGAAATATCTGGATTGGAACTTACAAAGGAGGATTGAATAAATTCAACCGGAAGGAAAAATCCTTTATTTCTTATAAATACATGGACGGAAATAACGGGATCAGCAGCAATTATATTACTTGTTTGCTTGCGGATGAAAATGATAAAATATGGATAGGCACATACGACAGCGGTTTAAATATTTATGACCGGCGAAAAAATAAATTTTCACATTATGCATTTGATGAAAAAAATAAATTCAGCATCAGCAGCAACAGGATCAGCTCAATTATTCAGGATAAAAATGGGAATGTCTGGGTTGGAACTTTCAATAATGGATTAAATAAAGGTTCTGAAGAAAAAGAAGATTTGAAATTTACAGCTTACCGGAACAGCACGCTTTATCCGGGGACGATACCGTCAGATAATGTTTTAAAATTATTCAAAGATAAAAATAATATCTTTTGGGCTGTCACCGGAGGTAGATTTCTTTCCGAATTTAATTATGATGCCGGGGAATTTACGACTTATCAAATTGATTCTTCGGATCTGTATTCGGGAATGGAAATTTTATCTCTCTGCGAAGATGATTCGGAAAATCTTTGGCTTGGCACCAGCGGCAAGGGATTATTAAAATTTAATAAGAAATCCAAAAAATATTCGAATGAAGAAAATCCTTTCATATTAAGAGATAAAGCGGTATTCGGAATTTTACCCGATGAAAATAATAATTTATGGATAAGCACTAATTTCGGGATAGTTAAATATAATCTGACCGATCACACGACTGAAAGTTATAATGTTAATGACGGACTTCAAGGCTTGAAATACAGCGGAGCCTGCATTCAGGCAAAAAACGGTGAAATGTTCTTCGGAGGGACAAACGGTTTTAACTGTTTCTTTCCGGATAGTATTCAAAATAAAAAAACTATTCCCGAAATAATCATTACATCATTATTTGTATCAAATAAAGAGATCCCCCTGACCGGCGGCAGCATCTTTTTAAATTCTTCCGAGAATTCTTTTTCGATTTATTTTACATCAACAGATTACACCGACCCTCTGAAAAACGAATATTTGTTTATGTTGGATGGTTATGATGATGAATGGAAATTCGCTTCAGGCAACTCTCATAGTGCGGAATATAAAGACCTTCCTCCCGGAAAATATATTTTCTTAGTGAAAGGAACCGGCAGTTTTGTGAACCGTCCGGTTAAAATTGCACGGCTGCAGATAAATATTCCTGTAGTATTCTGGAAATCCTGGTGGTTTATTTCAATCTCAGTTTTAATTCTTGCCGGTATTATATCATATTTTATTTTTTACAGGATCCATCAATATCTTATAATTGAAAGATTGAAGACCAAATT
>CAYSGP010000025.1:0-9618 GCA_964430095.1 uncultured Ignavibacteriaceae bacterium | reverse complement strand
GGTCTTTCCATTTACTATTTATAATTTTTCAAGATATCATCTAATGTTTCGGTTTTTAAATCTCTAAAAAGATCATTATCAATCATCAGTGCAGGGGCATGATCGCAGGTTCCCAGGCAAGGAACAGGCAGCAGAGTAAAGCGATCATCGGCAGTAGTTTCTCCGAATGAAATTCCAAATTTATTCTTGAAGTGTTCTAATATTTTTTCATAACCCATTACCCAGCAGCTGACGCTGTCACACAGAAGAATAACATGCCGTCCTACTGGCTTTCTGTAGATTAAATTATAAAAAGTGGCAATGCTGTCCACTTCATGAGGAGTCATTTCAAGAATTTCCGCCACTGCTTTTACTCCGTCGTCGGAAACCCACCTGCGGTGTTTCTGAACCACTTTAAGCGCTTCAATACATGCAGCCTGCTTGTACGGATATTCTTTTAAATGTTCTTCTATTTCTATTTTTTCTTGCTCGCTGAGCATTTTTTCTTTTCTATTAAATTTGGACGAAGCTTCGCCTCGCCCTGCAAATTTTATCTGTCAATATCTGCTAATACAAAATCAATACTTCCCAGAATAGAAAGCAGATCTGCTATAGTGTGTCCCCTGCTGATATACGGCACCATTTGAGTGTGAGGGAAAGAAGGAGTTCTAATGCGTACACGGTATGGTGAAGTATTCCCGTCACTGATCAAATAATAACCGTTGTTCCCTTTAGTTGCCTCGATAGGTACCATTGCTTCCCCTGGAGGAATAACCGGGCCCCAGCTTACATTTAAAAAATGAGTAATGAGAGTTTCAATATCCTTCATTGTCCTGGCTTTTTCAGGAGGAGTAGCCAGGGGGTGCCTGGATTTAAATGGACCGGACGGCATATTTTTCATGCACTGCTCGATAATTCTAAGGCTTTGTCTCATTTCTTCAACCCGGACTTTTGCCCGGTCATAGCAGTCGCCGTTGTGTTCAGTCGGAATTTCAAATTCAAATTGCTCATATCCTGAATAAGGAGTTTTTTTCCTGAAATCCCATTCCAATCCGCATGCTCTTAAACCGGGGCCTGTAACGCCCCATTCAATTGCTTCATCCAAAGTATAACTGCCGATTCCGACAGTACGCGCTTTGAAGATCCTGTTTTTCATTACAAGATTATCATATTCATTCAACCTTTTAGGAAAATAGTCTATAAAGCTTTGAACAAGCGTCTCCCACCCATTAGGAAGATCATCTGCAACTCCTCCGATCCGGAACCAGCCGGGGTGCATTCTGCCTCCGCAGACTGCTTCAATTACGTCAAAAACCTTTTCACGATCTGAAAACATGTAAAATACCGGGGAGAGCTGCCCAATATCCTGAGCGAATGTTCCGTACCAGACCAGGTGGCTTGAAATTCTGAAAAACTCGCACAGCATTACACGTATAACTTTTGCCCTATCGGGGATTTCAATTCCTGCCAGCTTTTCCACTGATAATAAATAAGCAAGATTATTTACAACTCCTCCAAGGTAATCTACGCGATCTGTGTAGGGAATGTATGTATGCCATGATTGTCTTTCCCCCATTTTTTCCGCAGCGCGGTGGTGATATCCGATATCAGGGACAATATCAAGGATTTCTTCTCCGTCCAATTGAAGTACGAAGCGAAAAATTCCATGTGTTCCCGGGTGCTGGGGTCCGAGATTCAAAAAAAGAAATTCGCTGGAATCGCTTTTTTTCTGCAGTCCCCATTCTTCGGGATGAAATTGAAGCGATGCCTCTTCCTTTTCCCATTTATCGTCGGGCATCTGAAATGGTCCCATTTCTGTTGCTCTTGCAGGGTGTTCCTTCCTTAATGGATATCCGATCCAGGTTGGCGGCATCAAAATTCTTCTCAAGCGCGGATGGTTTTTAAATTCAACACCGAACATATCGTAAACTTCCCGTTCATACCAGTCGGCATTGAACCAAATACTCGTGATGCTGGGGAGGGATGCCGAATTTTCTTTCAACGCAGTTTTAATTCTTAAATATTCATTCCTGCCGAATGAAAAAAGGTGGTAAACAACAGTAAAGTCACTTTCAGGATGGGCTGCTCGGTCTGCTCTCGAACGCTCATCAATTGCAGTTATATCATAAAGCATTTTATAAGGATTCGGAATGTTTTTTTTACAAAAGGTGAGAATATCGATTATCTTCTCTTTCGGTATCCAAAGAGTTGGAATATCGTCTGCAGCCGGCTTAACAACCAGGTCCGAGTCTCCGAATTTTAATTTTAATTCTTCAATGATATTTGAATTCCGCATAGAACAATAAATAATTTAAGTATCTTTTCAGCTCAGGAGATTTTGAAAAGAAAAATCCCCGTATAATCAAATTTCAGAATTCGGCCGCAGCCTTGTTGTTTTTCTTCTTTCTTCCCTTTTCAGATCCCTAAGTGAAGGACGTTCGGGTTTAATTATACCCTGGGGACCAATTGCCCAGCTTAATGGTCTTTTTTCTTTTCCTACGGCATCAACCAGCAAAAGCAGTCCTTCCATAAATGCATCAGGTCTGGGAGGACATCCGGGGACATAAAGATCAACGGGCATAAATTTATCCACTCCCTGGACAACCGAATAAATATCGTACATCCCGCCCGAATTAGCGCAGGATCCCATTGAAATTACCCAGCGCGGCTCCATCATCTGCTGGTAAAGCCGTTTAATAATGGGAGCCATTTTAATGAAGACGGTTCCTGCAATAATCATTAAATCCGCTTCCCGTGGAGTGCCTCTTATTACTTCGGCGCCGAATCTTGAAATATCATATTTGCTGGTCAGACTTGTTGCCATCTCAACGTAGCAGCAGGATAATCCGAAGTTAAAAGGCCATATTGAATTTTTTCTTCCCCACGCCAGCAGATCCTGAAGCTTTGTTAAAATAATGCTCTGCTGAACTGCTTCCTCCATAGAGCTTGTCCCCTGCATGCTTCCTGCAGGATTATCGGTTTTACTAGTCCACCATTTCATATAAATATTTAAAAATCTTTTACTTTATTTTAAAAATATCTAGAACAGGATCCTAAATTACGTCTGAATCCATTTTATATTTTTTTCTTGCCTTTAAAATCTTTTTACCGCTGAGCCCGAAATCCAGCGCACCGATACGCCATTCATAGATTAGAACAACTATAAGTATCAGGATAAATACTGATGCGGCAATATAGCCTTCCCAACCTAATTCATTAAATGCAACAGACCAAGCGATTAAAAAAGCAGCCTCGAGATCGAATATTACAAAAAACATTGCAACAAGATAAAAATGGGCGGAAAATCTCACTCTCGCACTGCCTGTAGTTACCATTCCCGACTCGAACTGCTCTCCGGTTGCTTTTTCATCATGACGCTGCCCAAGCAAATAAGATAAACCGATCATTATACAAACTAGAAGAATTACAGCCAGTCCGTAAGCCAGCAAAGGCCAGATTATTTGGTTATCCGGTGAAGCGTTCACACAGGCTCCTCTTTGGAAAAAGGATTATAATTGCTTTTGTAAAAATGATTTAAGGAGAGCAAAATCTTTAAATTTTCTTCTAATTTCAGAACCCTATGATAAAGAAAAACAGCCTGCTCAAACGTGATTTAAAATAAAACAATACTCTTTTACAGATATATAAATAGACAGCAGTCTAATTAAAAAATATTTTTAAAAGCTTTCTGCCGGCCGGTACATTAAACAGACAGCCTAAAAATTTAAAGAGTCGTTATAAGATATATTGAAACAACAATTGAGATAATCCGAAAAATTGTTAGGTAGCAGCTAGGTTCCATCTTCTTGATCATAACAGCCTCTCTTTTTAGTTTTTATAAATTAAATTGAGGGTGCACAATTAAAAAAAACTGTCCTGACGTATTAAGGGCTAATTTTAAGATTTTCGGATTAATAATTTAAACCAGGGCCGGGAACAAATTACAAGATTGAATTTAAATTCACAGGGGGAAAATCAGAATAGATTTTGAAAAATGCAAAGGTTAGTGGATTATTTTTTAATATTCAGGGAATTTAAATCAGAGTGATCTGGGAATAGTCCCATCTTGATTAAAGGGTTTAATATTCACTCAGGCCGATTCTTTTGAAGAATTGAAGCTAATATAAGAGAAGCAGTAGCAGCACATTTTGATTTTCATGAAATGCCTAAGCTGATACGGATTCATTATTTTATAGCTGCATGAAAATCCCTCGTGATCTTTCAGGGAAAGATCTAATTAAGAAATCCTAACTGGCAGAGCCAGAACCAAATAATTCATATGTTAATCGTTAAATGTTAATAGTTAATAGGAGGAAAACGATTAACGATGAACTACCTGTCCCGACCTTGGCGGGATTAACCATTAACTATAACGATCTCAGAATCGTTTCCAGCTGCTCTTCGTTTTCAACAATAACGGTTCGGGCTTTACTGCCGTCATTCGGACCAACAATGCCGGCTTCCTCAAGCTGGTCGACAATCCGGGCTGCTCTTGAATAGCCGAGCTTTAATCTTCTCTGCAGCAAAGAGACTGAGCCTTGCTGATGCCTGACAATAACTCTTGCCGCATCTTCAAACATCGGATCAAGATCAGATAAAAAACCTCCTCTCGATTCCTTTTTCTTTTCATAAATTGAAGGAAGGAAATAAGGTTTTGAAAATGCAGGCTGGGCATAGATGTAGTTAGTTAATTTTTCAACTTCTTCGGTTGAAATAAATGCATTCTGAATGCGTGTAGGTTTTGGAGATCCCGTTGGCAGGAAAAGCATATCTCCCTTACCGAGGAGCGCTTCAGCGCCGTTCATATCGAGAATTGTTCTCGAATCAATTTTTGTTGCAACCTGGTAAGCAATCCTCGCGCTGAAATTTGCTTTTATTACCCCGGTAATTACATTTACTGACGGTCTTTGTGTTGCCAGCACCAGGTGAATTCCTACAGCTCTGGCTAGCTGCGCAAGACGTGCAATTGGTTCCTCAACTTCTTTCCCGGCGGTAATCATTAAATCGGCAAGCTCATCAATGATAATAATGAGATAAGGGATCGGATGATGCTTTACTTCCTCCGTGTCCTTAGGTCTTTTTGAAGGATCGCTGACCTTTTTATTATAGTCGACAATATTCCTTACACCAGCTTTAGCAAGTTTATCATAACGCTTCTCCATCTCAAACTCAACGGACTTCAATAACAAAACTGCGTTCTGCGGAGCTGTAATTATTTCTTCATCTAAATCCGGTGAGACTGCCAGGTAATGCCTCCGCAGTTTATTATAAAAAGAGAGTTCGATTTTTTTCGGATCAATCATTATTAATTTTACGTCCGAGGGATGCTTGGAATAAAGAAGACTTGCAATGATCATATTTATTCCCACACTCTTACCGGAGCCTGTTGATCCTGCAATGAGAAGATGAGGCATTTTGGAAAGATCGGCCGTATAGACATCCCCGTTTATTGTTTTGCCGAATGAAACCGGCAGTTCAAGTTTCGATTCGGAAATTTTTCCTAATACTGATCTTGCATTAACAAGCGAAGCTTCCGCATTCGGTATTTCTACTCCGATTGCACTTTTACCCGGAATGGGCGCTATAATTCTTATTCCGCGTGCAGCAAGAGCCAGGGCAATATCATGTTCAAGGCTTACAATGCGGCTTATTTTAACTCCAGGCGCAGGAACTATTTCATACAAAGTAACTACAGGTCCGGGTGTTACGGTGATATCCTGAATTTCAATATCGAATAATTTCAGCTTTTCGGTAAGAAGTTCGGCATTCCTCTTAAGCTCCTCCTCAGCTACTTTAAAATCATCCTGGGCAATAGGTTCAAGCAGATCAAGACTGGGGAACTTATAATTTATTTTTTCTTCCCACTGGTTTGGAAGCTCGGCTTCATATTCTCTTTCCGAATCCCGATCCGGAATTTCCCCGGTTTTTTCCAGATCGACTTTTTTCTCTTCTTCTTTCTGGATTACATTTGTTTCATGGGTAAGCGGCAGATCATTTTTCCTTACAATTCTTATCGTGGTCTCTTCAGTTGACGGTTCAATAATTTCCCCTTCATCTTCAATTTCCTCATCAGCATTTTCTTTCAAGCCCGGTTCTACACGGGATTTTGTACGGTTTTTTTTCTTCTCCTCCGATAATTTTTTTATTTTATCCAGATTGGAATATGCCGGTACGGCTACGGGGGCTTTTTCGCGGGTAAAAATTCTTTTAAAGAAAGAAAAAATATTCTCGATTTTTATGTCAAAAACTACGACCAGGAATATGAGAGCGGCAGCGGATAAAAAAATTATGCTGCCGACTCCCCCTAAAAGCCTTTTTAAAGCTTCGCCGAGATAGTCGCCTATATTGCCGGAAAGCTCATAATGACTGCTTAATATTCCGCTGTAACTTCTCAGGACACCAAAAAAAGCTGCAAGAATTATCCCGATCAGAAGAAATGAATTCGAGGCATAAAGCAAGGTTCGGAATCTGAATCTCTTAAAAAAGAATATTCCTATACAGAAAAGAACTATGGGCAGTACAATTGAAAAATATCCGAGCGTGCGTATAATAAAAAAGTTGGAAACATAAGCTCCAAAAAGGCCCAGCCAGTTCCTTGTAGAATCAGCTTTCTTAATAATTTCGTTATCGGAGCCGAAGACACTTAAGAAATCAGTTAAATTTGCATCATCGAAGGCGTTATAAGATATTATGCTTAAGAATATCAGCACTGCCAGAACCATGAGCAGCAGTCCTAAAATTCTTTTTTTCTTTTCAACCGGGATATAGTTTTGGGAAGAATTATGATTCTGAGAAAGGCGGTTTTCTTTTTTCTTTTTTCTTAGAGACATTTTAATCGAGAAATTAGCTGGCGGCTATCTCTGCCCCGCTTTGCGGCACAAGCCTTTCATAAAGCTTGATGGCATTTCCTGTAAAATAAGGTATTATGTGAGAGTAGTTCAGTTTGCTGCAGAACTTAAGATCATCTTCAAATCCGTTTTCAATCAACACCTTCCCGTGATCGGTTTCCTTCAGCATCTTTAAAATATTTTTTCCGAATACTTTATTCATTGCAATGCTTCCGCGTGCGGAATCGGTTAATTCCAGATCTTCCCGGGTTTTTTCCAGTTCGGAAATAAGTTTTCCTGCACAAACCGTATCCTCCAAAGAAAATGTATTTGCTTTCCCCGCACAAAGTATTTCAAAATCTTTGTTCAATTCATTTAAATGATTCACAATTGCCGCAAGATTCAAGAAGGAGCAGACAAACAAATTTTCAGAAAATTTTGCTTTCACTATTGCCTTTGAACCGTTTGTAGTATAAAGGATTATTGTTTTTCCGGCTACAATATCGCGTACATATTCCAGCGGCGAATTTCCCAGTGCAAATCCTTCTACTTTCCTGGTATTTCTTTCACCGCCCACCAAGGTTTGTCCGCCGAACATACCTCCGGAAACTTTCACTGCGAACTCAACAGTAGCTACAGGTATGATTTCTTTTGCATCGTTTTGAATGGCATTTACAACCGTGCTGGATGCTCTAAGAATATCTATTACTACGGTTGTCTTTTTTGTAAAATATAATTCATCCGCATTATTATGGTTGAAAAGCACATTGATCTTCATAATTACATTCTCGAGGTTTAATCCTTGTTCGCAAATTTATTAAAATTTTCTTTCTGTTCTAAGTAATTAACTCACTATACACGAAAACCAATCCATTATTCCAATATTTCAAAGGTTATGTAACATAAGTAATTAACTTCTGCTTACAAAAGGAATTTTAACTACTTCTGCAGGAATATCTTTTCCTCTAATATTAAAATTAACCTTTGAGCCCGGATCAGAATATTCCTGCTGAACATAACCTAAGGCAATCGGTTTTTCAAGCATCGGGCTTACAGTTCCGCTGGTTATTGTTCCGATTTTTTTTCCGTTCTGAGTTAAGTCGTAGCCATGCCGGGGAAACGCTTTTTCTTCTGCTTTCAATCCCACTAATTTTCTTTTAAATCCATTTGATTTAAACTTTAGAAGCGAATCTTTTCCCGCGAAATCCGGCTTATTCAGCTTTGTTATCCATCCCAAACCCGCTTCAAGAGGGTTGGTAGTCTGATCGATGTCATTTCCGTAAAGGCAGAAACCCATTTCTAATCTTAAAGAATCTCTGGCAGCCAATCCTACAGCCTGGATATCATATTTCCTGCCTGCTTCAAAAATAGTATTCCAGATTTTCTCTGCAGTTTTTTCATCGCCTCTAAAATAAAGTTCATATCCGAGTTCGCCGGTATAGCCGGTTCTCGAAACAATCATTTCAATACCGCAAATACTGCGGCTGCCGAAATGATAATATTCAAACTCCATAGAACTGCCTGAGATTTCTTCAATAATTTTTTTTGAATTAGGACCCTGAACTGCAATCAGAGAAAATTCATCGCTCCGATTCTCTAATACAGCGTTAAATTTATTGTTTCTGTTCATCCATTCAGAATCTTTTTCAATATTAGAGGCATTGACTACAAGCATAAATTCATCATCCGATATTTTGTAGACAAGCAAGTCGTCGACAATTCCGCCGCTCTCGTAGCACATAGCTGAATATTGAACTCTGCCGGGGAATAATTTTGAAGCATCGTTCACTGTTATATATTGTACAAACTCCAGCGCATTATTTCCTTTAATAAAAATTTCTCCCATATGAGAAACATCAAAAACTCCGACTGAGTTTCTCACCGCTTTATGTTCGGCAATAATTGATGAATACTGAACAGGCATCAAATAGCCTGCAAACTCAACTATTTTTGCATTCAGTTTTTCGTGAACCGGGTATAGTTTAGTTTTTTTCATTTTTGCTATTTGTAATCTTCCGTGATTTCTTTATTGTTTCTTTTTAAATATGCCTTGAAATGCCCAAGCGGAACACTCGGATCCTCTTCAAGTTTTATCCTGATAAAGTATTTAAATTGAAATTTCGTAATCGTTTTTATTCTTCCTTCCCTCAGCTTTTCGGCAAAAGCCGGATGACAGCGGATAATTATCGATTTTTCTTTTGAATTCCTTCTAAATTTTTTCAGCCATTCCTCAAAATCATAAATCTGATGTGAATGTTTTGTAAGAAGCCCGGTGCCGAGGCAATAAGGACAGACTTCCTTCATGGCCTGCATAATATTCTGTCTTATTCTCTGCCTTGTTATCTGAACAAGACCGAAATCAGACATCGGGAGAACGGAAACTTTTGCCCTGTCTTTCCTGAATTCTTTTCTTAATTCATCATATACTTTCTTCCTATTTTTTTCTTCTTCAAGATCTATAAAATCAACTACAATTATTCCGCCGATATCCCTCAGTCTCATCTGCCTTGCAATCTCTCTCGACGCTTCGAGGTCTGTTCTGAGCGAATTGAGCTCCTGTTCCTTGCTCTTGGCATATCTTCCGCTGTTTACGTCGATGACAACCATCGCTTCGGTATGCTCAATTATTAAATATCCGCCGCTGAATAACGGAACCTTCCTTCCCATTAAAGTCTTTATCTGCTCTTCAATCTTGAAGGAGTCGAATATTGAAGTCCCTGAACGGAAGAGCTCTACTTTATCGACTAATTCAGGATGAATAATCTGCACATAACTTTTTATCTGCTTAAATACTTTCCGGGAGTCGACAAAA
>CAYSGP010000024.1:0-3943 GCA_964430095.1 uncultured Ignavibacteriaceae bacterium | reverse complement strand
GCAATGGATTTTATGTGCATTGCCCTTTCGGAGCTTGCAAACGTTTCTGAAAGAAGGATTGAAAGAATGGTTAACGGCTCTTTGAGCGGACTTCCCAGATTCCTTGCGATGAACGGCGGCTTAAATTCCGGACTTATGATTGCACAGTATACAGCAGCAAGCCTTGTTTCTGAAAATAAAGTTCTTTCGCACCCGGCAAGCGTTGATTCAATTCCTACTTCAGCCAACCAGGAAGATCATAATTCGATGGGATCAATCGCAGCCCAGAAATGCTTCCGGATAATGGAAAACCTTCAGAATGTTTTAGCAATTGAATTGATGACTGCTGCACAAGCCGTTGAATTTCTCAAACCGCTAAAATGCGGCGAAGGGACATCTATAGTTTATAATGTAATCAGAGAAGCGGTCCCTCCGCTCACACAGGACAGGGTAATCTACAACGATATAAAAAATGTTTTGAAATTAATAAAGAATGATTATCTTCTTAGCTCAGTTGAATCGAGAATACCGCTGAAATGAAAATTTATTCAAAGGGTTTTAAGGAAAATTGATACTATGGAAATTTTATTTTTCACTGCAGGATTAATAATCGGTGCTCTTGTAATTTTTTTTATTGCAAAGTTCAGATTTGAAAGCAAAGCGGCAAAGGCAGATGAAAGAAATAAAATTTTTGAAGAACAGAACTTTGTCCTTTCAGCAGAGTTAAATAAGGAAAGAGCTGAATTATTGGAATTAAACAGGTCTCACTCAGCATTAGATGCTGATTACAAAAATCTGCAGACCCGGCTTTGCGAACAGAAACAGGAATTAGAAAATCTTCAGCAGAAATTCACTTCGGAATTTAAAAATATTGCAAATGAGCTTCTCGAAGAGAAAAGCAGAAAATTTACAGAGCAGAATAAGACGAATATAGAATCGATATTGAATCCTTTAAATGAGAAACTGAAAGAATTTCAGAAGCGTGTCGAAGAAACTTATGATAAAGAATCCAAGCAGAGATTTTCGCTTGAGAAGGAAATAAAAATTCTTTTCGATCTAAACCAGCAGATGGCAAAAGAAGCGAATAATCTTACCACTGCATTAAAAGGTCAGACTAAAACCCAAGGAAGCTGGGGCGAATTTATTTTAGACAGCATACTGGAAAAATCGGGATTGTTGAAGGGAAGAGAATACCAGCTGCAGGAAACTTTTACTAATGAAGACGGAAGAAGAAGGCAGCCGGATGTTATCATTAATTTGCCCGAAAATAAATGCCTGATTATAGACTCTAAAGTTTCATTACTGGCTTATGAAGGCTATTGTTCAAGCGAAAATGAAAATGATAAATCGCTGCATCTTAAAGAACACATTGCTTCAATCAGAAAACATATCAGGGAATTAAGTGCAAAAAATTATCAGAATCTATACCAGATAAACAGTCTGGATTTTGTTCTGTTATTTATGCCTATCGAGCCCGCTTTCAGCCTGGCCGTGCAGAATGATCTGAATATTTTCAATGAAGCCTTTGAAAGAAACATTGTTATTGTCAGCCCTTCAACTCTCCTAGCCACTTTAAGGACAATTGCAAGTATTTGGCGCCAGGAATACCAGAACAGGAATGCACTGGAAATTGCGAGGCAAAGCGGCGCATTATACGATAAATTCCAGGGAATGATCAGCGACCTGATTGAGCTCGGAAAGAAGATGAATGCTATGCAGGTTAATTATGAAGAGGCAATGAAGAAATTATATTCCGGAAGGGGAAATCTTGTAAGCAGCGTCGAGAAAATTAAAAAGCTTGGCGCAAAAGCAACCAAATCTTTACCTCAATCTCTTCTGGACAGGGTGGATGACTCCGATGAAGATGAAGAAAACTTTTCAGATGATCGTAATAATGATCAAGAAACTCTTTTTAAGAAGAATAGCTAACCTGCCGTTTATCCCAATCAGCTTTTTTATTAATAAAAAATTGTATATCATTAATTTATAAAAACAGCAGCACATAAAAACAATTCTTCAGCTGCTTTAATTTTAACTAACTCCTCTGCTTTAACAATATTTTCATGTCCCGTTTACTGTTCAATTTATAAAACAATTAATTAAAAGGAGCATGTATGAAAAGATCTTTTTTTATGAAGTCTTTTCCTGTTGCCGTATTCTTTGCATTTTTAGCAGCTGGTTGTTCTTCTCAAAAAGAGGATGAAGGAAAAATACCGCTTACAGCTTCCTCCGAAGAGGCTAAGTCAGAATTTTTAAAAGGCCGCGATCTATTTGAAAAGCTGAAAGGAACCGAATCTCTTCAATTTTTGGAGAATGCTATAAAAAGAGATGAGAACTTTGCTATAGCATATTATTATCATTCCTTTTCAAATCCTACCGCAAAGGGCTTTTTTGAAGATGTAGATAAATCAGTCTCTTTAGCAGATAAAGCTTCAGAAGGTGAAAAATTGCTTATACTCTCTTTTAAGGAGGGAGTAAACGGAAATACTAAAAAGCAGGAAGAATATTTAAATAAATTGGTTGAACTTTATCCTAAAGATGAAAGAGCTCATTTTCAGTTTGGAACATTTTATTTCGGTCTGCAGGATTATCAGAAAGCATCGGACCATTTGAAAAAAAGTATTGAGCTGGATTCAGTTTTTGCACCTGCATATAATCTGCTTGGCTACTCAGAAAGAAATCTGGGAAATTTTTCCGATGCGGAAACTTCATTTAAAAAATATATAGAGTTGATCCCGAATGATCCAAATCCTTACGATTCTTATGCAGAACTATTGTTAAAAACAGGGAAATACGATGAATCTATAAAACAATACGAAAAAGCATTAACTGTTGATAAAAACTTTGTCCCGTCTTTTGTAGGCATTGCTACAAATTATAACTATCTAGGTAAGCATGCCGATGCAAGAAACCAGCTTCAAAAATATTATAACATGGCTAGGAATGAAGGAGAAAAAAGGGCTGCTTTATTTTCAATGGCAGTTTCTTATCTGGATGAAGGGAATTTTACAAAAGCATTGGAAGAAATGCAAAAACAATTGGAGATGGGAGAAAAAATTAATGATGCTGCAGCCGTTAATGGGGATTTAAACACGATAGGAAACATTCTTTTTGAACTGGGAAAATATGATGAAGCAATGGCAAAATATGATAAAGCACTGCAAACTATGGAAGCTTCTAATCTTTCAACGGAAGTGAAAAATACAACCAAACGGCTGGACATATATAACCAGGCACGCATTGCTTTAGTGAAAGGCGATCTTACTTCAGCTAAAGAAAAATCGAAACAATTTATGGAAGAAACAGCTGCCGCAAATAACACTTTCCAGATTTGGCTTTCTCATGAGCTGGCAGGAATGATCGCTTTAAAAGAAAAAGATTTTAAGAAGGCGGAAGATGAATTTAAGAAAGGCAGTCAGCAGAATCCTTATACTTTCTACAGACTGGCATTAGCTTTAGAAGGGCAAAAGGATAAGGAAAGTGCCAAAAACTATTATAAGATGGCTGCAAACTTTAATGCATTAAATAATATGAACCAGGCGTTCATAAGAAATAAAGCTATGAAGATGGCTGCCGCAAAGTAAGTTTTAAAATCATAGAGGCATCCGATAAATTATGCCGGATGCCTCTGATCTTCAAATGTTAAGTTCCTATTATTCTATTCCCATGTTACCTAGGATAAATTCTTGCTGCCCATCCTCCGCCGGGTGCAAGATGAAGCTTTAACTTATCCGAAGCCGATATTTCAGATTTTACCTTTTTATAATCGCCGGCATACTTGTCTGCATTAACCCCGTCACGGTAAAAATCGATATTATAATCCCCATCCTTAAGGAAAGAACAATTTAAAGTTAAATTCCTCGGTGCCAAGTCGGTCATTGCTCCTATGAACCACTCATTGCCGCTCCTCCTGGCAATTAAAACATAATCTGAAACTTTAGCGTCCAGAACAATTGTAGTATCC
>CAYSGP010000023.1:0-15256 GCA_964430095.1 uncultured Ignavibacteriaceae bacterium | reverse complement strand
CGGAGGTGATTCTCACATTCAATTCATGTTTGTATCACTCCTACATTAAACTTCGGGATTTGAGGATTATTATCAGCCAGCTCGATTGCCATTGAGACATACTCTCTTGTTAATGCAGGATCTATTATTTCATCAATCCATAATCTTGCTGCTGCAAAGAGAGGATTGCTTTTTGTTTCGTAAGAATCAATTATTTCATTCAGAAGTTTTTTCTTCTCTTTTTCTTCAAAGTGCTTTCCTTCCTTTTCCGCCTGCTTGATTTTTATATCCAGCAGAACGCTGCTGGCCTGCTGCCCGCCCATTACTGCAATCTTTGCATTCGGATAAGCGAATATAAAGCGGGGATCGTAAGCTTTGCCGCACATTGCATAGTTCCCTGCACCGAAGCTGTTTCCCATGATTATCGTAATTTTCGGAACAACGGAATTTGCAACAGCGTTTACCATTTTCGCCCCGTCTTTAATTATTCCTCCGTGCTCCGCACGGCTGCCGACCATAAATCCGGTTACATCCTGCAGAAACAGCAGCGGAATTTTTCTCTGGTTGCAGTTCATTATAAATCTTGCTGCTTTATCCGCACTATCCGAGTAAATTACTCCGCCGACCTGCATTTCTCCGGTTTCTGTTTTTACAACCTTTCTCTGATTCGCGACAATACCTACAGCCCATCCGTCGATTCTTGCATAAGCAGTGATAAGAGTTTTTCCGAAACCGGCTTTATACTCCTCGATTTCTGAATTATCCACAATCCTTCCGATAATTTCGTATGTGTCATAAGGTTTAATTGTATCTTGCGGAAGCAATCCTAAAATTTCTTTAGGAGCAAATAAAGGAGGTTTGCTTTCGATTCTGCTGAATCCTGCTTTTGAATTACATCCTGTTTTTTCAACCAGGTTCCTGATTTGTTCAATACACTCTTCATCATTTTTTGCTATATAATCTGTAACACCGGAAATATTCGACTGAACCCTGGCACCTCCAAGGCTTTCATTATCAATCACTTCACCGATTGCTGCTTTAACCAAATGCGAGCCTGCAAGAAAAACCGAACCTTCTCCTTCAACTATTAAAGCTTCGTCGCTCATTATAGGCAGGTAAGCTCCGCCGGCAACCGAAGGTCCCATTATAGCCGCGATTTGCGGAATTCCAATAGAAGAGATCACTGCATTATTGCGAAAGATTCTGCCGAAGTGTTCTTTATCCGGAAAAATTTCATCTTGGAGGGGGAGGAACACACCTGCACTGTCAACCAAATATATTACCGGGAGACGGTTTTCAATTGCAATTTCCTGCGCACGCAGATTTTTTTTAGCTGTTATTGGAAACCATGCACCGGCTTTCACTGTGGCATCATTTGCTGCAATTACATGATTTCTGCCGTGAATTTTCCCAATTCCGAAAATGGTTCCTGAGGACGGTGCTCCGCCGTATTCTTCATACATTCCGTAAGCAGCGAAAGTGCCTAATTCCCAAAAATCTTCGGCATTATCTACCAGCTTACTGATTCTTTCACGTGCGGTAAGCTTTCCTTTGCTTTTATGTTTTTCAATAGCTTTCTTACCGCCTCCTAAAAAAATTTTATGTTTTTCTGCATTAAGCTTTCTAAGAAGATTTTTCTGGTAATCTTCCCGTTTTAGAAATGATTCAGATTCTTTTATTTCCGTACCTATTTTTTTCATTCAATTTCATATCACAGATTATTAATCTGTGATACCGCTTTATTTAATCTGTGATACTTAAAAGTTCTTTGGCAATAACGATTCTTTGTATTTCTGAAGTTCCCTCGCCGATTGTACAGAGCTTTACATCCCGGTAAAATTTTTCGACCGGAAAATCTTTGATGAAACCGTAGCCGCCGTGTATCTGTACAGCTTCGCTGGAGGCTTTTTCTGCAATTTCACTTGCAAAAAGTTTAGCTGCAGCAGCTTCTTTTCTAACAGGTTTTCCGTTATCCTTCAGGTTTGCGGCACGGTATGTAAGCATGCGTGCAGCCTCTATATTGACAGCCATATCGGCAAGCTTAAACTGGATTGCCTGGAACTGGTTTATTTTTTTTTGGAACTGCATCCTTTCATTACCATATTTTATTGATGCATCCAGGCAGCCTTGAGCCAAGCCGATACTTAATGCAGCTATTGAAATTCTCCCTCCTTCAAGCACTTTCATTGCCTGCTCGTATCCTTCACCCTCATTGCCAAGTAAACTTTCAACGGGAACTTTGCAATTATCAAAAATCAATTGAGTCGTATCGCTTGCTCTCATTCCCAGTTTATTTTCTTTTTTACCAATAATAAATCCATCCATTCCTTTCTCAAGTACAAATGCAGAAATTCCTTTTTTCCCTTTTGATTTATCTGTAATTGCCATAACAACTGCAACTGAACCTACTGTCCCGTGAGTTATAAAAGTTTTTCCTCCGTTAAGTATATAATAATCGCCTTTTCTTTCGGCGTATGATTTCAATCCGGCTGCATCGCTACCGGAAGATGATTCTGTTAAACCCCAGGCTCCGAGTTTTGCACCCGATGTTAAATCCGGCAGGTATTTTTGTCTTTGCAGATCATTTCCGAATAAATAAATATGATTAGTGCATAATCCGTTATGTGCGGCAACCGATAAAGCTACGGAAGGATCGACTTTTGCAAGTTCTTCAATAACAATACAGAATTCCTGGTAGCCTAATCCTGCACCGCCGAATTCTTCAGGTATGAGCACACCTAAAAATCCCAATTTACCAAGATTCTTAATAATTTCCACCGGAAATTTCTGAGATTCATCGTGCTCCATTATGAATGGTCGGATGTTTTTTTCCGCAAAGTCCCTTATAGTATCTCTGATAATTATTTCATTCTCGGTTAGATCCGTTAGGAAGGATTTCTGAGACAAGTCGGCAATTTCCATTCTTATTTCCTTTCTTTTAAATTCCTAATTCCGTTATTTATCCGGACAACTTATAAGCTGCTAGGAACCATTTGCTCCCGTTAAGTTTTTTTGAACTTACGGGATCCGTTCTTTCACTGAAATTACTTGGTAATAAAAAAAAGGTACTTTTAAGATATTCGGGAATTAAATTCCCGAATTAATAGACAATTTGAAAGATATAATTATTTAAATTTTTTATATCTCTTTTTTAAAATTTTCAATTAATTCCTCGGCAATCCGGTAAGGAGATAATTTTCCAAGCACAACTTTTTCTAAAGAAGAATCTAATGAATTTTCTCTATCATCATTCCATAATTCATCACGAATATAGTCTTCAACAATTTCTTTAATTCTATTTTTTGTCTGCTTTTCTCTTTTCTTTAATAAAAGGTTTTTATCATCAAGAAATTCCTTATGTCTGTTTATTTCCGCAAATAGTTCGGGAATCCCCTGATTTTCAGTTGCCACAGTTTTTATAATTCCCGGGATCCAGGTTTCTTCATCATGGGTACGCATCATCATTATCGTCTTTAAAGAAGCTAAAGCCTGCTCGGCACCTGGGCGATCACTTTTATTTATTACAAAAATATCTGCGATTTCCATTAAGCCGGCTTTCATTGCCTGGATGGAATCTCCCGATTCCGGCACCAGCACTACAATGGTTGTATCTGCTGCCTTTACAATATCTAACTCTGATTGCCCCACGCCCACGGTTTCCAGCAGAATATAGTCGTAACCGGCGGCATCAAGAATATCGGCTGCATCAATAACTTTTTTACTAAGCCCGCCCAGACTGCCCCGGCTCGCCATGCTCCGGATAAAAATATCTTTATCGCCCCCTATTTCCGACATTCTGATTCTGTCTCCCAGAAGAGCACCTCCTGTAAAAGGACTTGTCGGATCAACCGCTATTATTCCTACTCTTTTATTTTTATTCCTGATTATTTTTGCAGCCTGATTGACAATTGTGCTTTTACCGGCACCTGGAGGCCCGGTAATCCCAATACGGTAAGCATTGCCAACATTACTATAAATTTGCTTCAGTAGATGTGATGAAGATTGTCTCCCGTTTTCTGCAATGGAAATTGCATGGGCGACAGCACGAATGTCCTTAGCTAGAAGCCTTTCTACTAAATTCTGCATTTCAGAAGAAAATCATGATTTTTTTATCAATATTAATTTAGGGTATTTTTTATTGCTGTCAGCTTATTTATTGCTAAGATTGAGATAAATCAGCAATTTAAACTTGCGTAAAGAATGGACAATAATCTTAAATTTCAAATAAAGCGGAAGAAAATTACAGCTTATTTATTTTTAGCAAAGAACTCTACCGTTTTTTTCAAGCCTTCTTCCAGAGAGGCAGAAGGACGCCAGCCGAATTTCTTAAATATTTTATCGGAAGTTATAACGCTCCTCATTTGCTCACCGGGTGCTGCAGGTCCGTGTTTTTCTTCTTTGTTTTTCCCGATAATCTTATTCAATAATCCAAAAAGCTGATTAACATCTGTTTCTTGGCCTGTTCCGATATTGTAAATATCACTTTCTTTATCACTAAGTGTAATAAGATTTGCTTGAACCACATCCCCCACAAAAACATAATCTCTTGTCTGCTCTCCGGTACCGTTTATTACAGGCTGTTCCCCCTTAATCAGTTTTGAAGAAAAAATTGCCACTACGCCTGCTTCTCCAAACGGATTTTGGCGGGGACCGTAAATATTTGCATAACGCAGGATAGTATAATTGAGATTATATTGCACTTTATAAAAATAGAGATATTTCTCTACCGATAACTTGGAAATACCATAGGGTGAAAGGGGGTTTGTAGGATGATGCTCATCGGCGGGAAAATATTTCTGCTCTCCGTAAACTGCTCCTCCGGTAGAGGCGAACATGAATTTCTTTACGCCGGTTTTAACTGCATTCTTCAGCAGATTTATAGTTCCCAGTATATTAATATTTGCATCAAAAACAGGGTCGGCAACCGAACGGCGGACATCCATCTGCGCCGCATGATGATCTATCAAATCGAATTTCTCTTTTTCAAATAACTTGGATAATTCTAAATCGCAGATGTCTGCTTTTATAAATTCTGCTTTGGGATTAATATTTTTTTCGAAACCGGTAGAAAGATCATCTATTATAAAAACTTTATGACCTTCATTAATAAATGCATCCGCAATTTGCGAAGCTATAAATCCGGCTCCTCCGGTTACAAGTATTTTCAATGATTACTCCTTATATAAATTAAACTTGTAAATATATTCTTTTACTTTATCGGCAACAAGATAATCGATAGGCAAGCTGTTTTTTACTCTTCTTCTTATTTCAGTTGCACTTATTTCTACAAGAGGAGTTTCGACAAAGACCGCAGCTTTATAAAATTTATCTTTCTTTCCCGGTTTTCGGACTGTATTTCTTTGAAGCACAACCAGCTTTGCACATTCTAAAATCTCATCAGGTTCTTTCCATGCACCGAATTCCAATAGGTTATCATAGCCTATTATGAGTTCAATCTCCTCATACAAATTTTTAAGCTTTCGAAGAGTATTTATTGTATAAGACACTTCCGGATTATCAATTTCTATTTTGGAGTATTCAAAATAAGAAACCCCCTCGATTGAAAGCTTCAGCATCTTAAGCCGGTCGTGAGCGCAGGCTCCTCCGCGGTATTTTTTGTTGGGAGAAATTCCGTTTGGAATAAAAATTATTTTTTGAAGCTTCCTGATCTCTAATACGGACCGGGCAGTAATAAGATGACCGATATGCGGCGGATCGAATGTACCCCCGAAAATTCCAACTGCGCTCATTTTAAAAGATCCTTATACTCAATGAAAAGATTTGTAAACCTTTCGTGCACTGACTGGCTGCAGTATGCTGTACTTTCTTTTTTTGAAAGTTCGGTATAAAGATCTTTAAAATCTTCAACCGAGTTTATAAGCAAATAGTCATCCAAAATACTTATCTTATTATTGAACATGCAGGCTTTTGCAAGAAGCGAATCAAAATTAGGCTTATCCCACTCTATTCCTTTAAATACTTCCGGGTTATAAAAATTCAGGCCGATGAATGCAGTCCTTTCTTTTTTTGATCTGCCGATCACTATTACTTCATCTTCCACACCCAGAATATCAAATATTTTTATTATGTCCGGGCTTTTTATTCCTATTATATTGGAATTTAATATCAGGCTTATGCCGCCGGATGAGAGATATTTCTCAATTAAGATATGAGGAACCGAATTATTCTCTGCCGGCGGATAAAAGATAATTTTTTCCCGTGATATCTGTTCAGGGATATTTTCAGTGTCCCTTTCATCGCAGCAGAAAAAAAATGCAGGTACTGGATTTATCGATCTTAATATTTCTTTATGATTTAGCATTAAGGCGGAATATAATTCGACAGAATGCTTTTTATCCAGCATGGGGAACGGCTTAACCTCCCTTTCATTCAAATGCGGATAAAATGATAAAATATAAACCGAACAATCAGGTTTCATTTGATTCTATTTCCTTGCCGTATAATAAATCCTTTATATAGCTTCTATAAAGCTCAACATCATTTTCATAAAAAATTTTTTTTGATCCCTCGGCATTCCGGAGCTGCATTTTTCTAAATGCCAGAGTAATTGCGGCTTTAATATAGGACTTACGGATTTTTTCGTCAATCCATCCGCTTCTGTTTCTTCTTGATGAATTAAGGATTGTAATATGCTCAAGAGGTATTAAACCATTTGAAACTTCATCAAAAAGCTGGCTGGAAATTATCTTCTTTTCTCCTGAAACCGATAATGAAAACACTGCCAAAAAGACCAGGAAAGAAAATCCCAGGAAAAGAATTCCTAGTATTGCGGTGTTATGGTAGCTCATGCTTAAATTCCAAACTACATGGATAAAAATTGCCGCAAATAATCCCGAAGCAGGGAACATGTATCTGGATAAACCAATTTTTAATTTAGCAAAACTGAGGAATGCGCCTAATACAGCAGTTGAAATACAATGCATTACTGCAGAAAATAATGTTCTGATTAGGACTACAGAAATCCATTGTTCCGCCGAAGAACTGAAAGAAATGAAGTAAAGAAAATTTTCCGTCATTCCGAAGCCCAAACCTATTGCTCCGCCGTAAACTATACCGTCGGTAATGTTATCAAATCTTTTATCTGAAATAGTAAAAAGCAGAAACATACCTTTAGTAATTTCTTCTATAAAAGGGGCAACAACGACTGCATCTATCTGCCTTTGCACTCCGGAATCTGAAATATAATTTGAAAAAAAACCTGAAAACAGGCTGCTGAAGATTACGGATAAAATTACGGCACCGACTGCACCCCACAGGTAATTCTTTAAAACCAATCCAAACGGTTCACGGTCATATCTGTCAAATTTCCAGATGACCAATAAATAAATTGTCATCGGAATTAAAGCAGCAAAAGCAGATGAGAGATATTCTAAATGCATTAATTTTTTTTAGAATGATTCCGTGAAGATTCTATCTTATTTTAGCCAGGATATCAATTCTTTAATACTCGGTCTTTTCCCGTAAGATAATATTCCTATTCTGAAAATTTTTGATGAAACTATTATAGTTATATAAATTGAAACCAGCATTATTGCGATTGTCAAAAAAATTTCTATTGAAGAGATAGGAGCTACATTTATTCTTAAAATCATTACCGAAGGCAAGGTTAGAGGAATATAGCTAAGAATGCTTATTAAAGGTGTATTTGGATTATTGAAGATTGATATTGAAAATACTACCGGGAAAACCAGTATAAAGCTTAAATATGTTGTGATCATCTGTGCTTCCTGCTCGCTGGTTACGACAGAACCTATACCTACAAATATGGAACTATAGAAAATAAATCCCAGCAGAAAATAAAGCAGTACCGGTAAAATATTGTTGAATATTTCTGACGGTATGACTGCACTGTTGACGAGTGTTGTGCTAACCAATGCCCAAATAATTATTTGAGTCAAACCAAGCGCGCTCAATCCGAATATTTTCCCGGTAATAAGCTCATCCGGCGTACAGCTGGATATAAGTATTTCCATAAGCCTGCTTGATTTTTCTTCCAGCAGGCTTCTTACTAACATCCCTCCCGAATAAATAATCATCATCATCAAGAGGAGAAGAAAAACTATGGAGGAGAAGAATGTTGTAAAAAAGTTAATATTTGTTCCTTTGCCGACTGCTTCTATTTTAATCTGGCTGATATTTACTTTCGTCGATAATATTTTCAGTACGTCCGGTTCAATCCCTTTATCTATCAATTTCAATTTTATTCTTGCTTCATTGAAGGCAGTTTCAAAGCGCTGGATATCAATAAAGCTGCCCGATAATTTGCTCCTATACTCAACTTTTAATGAATCCTGGTTTATTTGATAGACTATAATGTATCCTTCTATCCTTCCGTCTATTACATTTGAATCTGCAACCGATTTCAGCTGTTCAATATGTTTACTTTTTCCTGAAAAATTTACCAGGATATAATTCGGCTGACCGTTAGGCAGAATAATCTGCTCAAGTTTTTCTCTCATCAGAGGGAGATAAACTCCCGACGTATCGATAAAACCGATAAACTTGGTGTTCTCGCTTCCTTCCTCGGCAAGCATTGTAGGCAGGATCGTGAATACTATTAATATTAAGGGAGTTAAAAAAAGCGAAATGATGAAAGTTTTTGTTTTAACTTTTTCCAAATACTCCCATTTTGCAACTATGTAACTTTTTTTAAAGTTCATTTTGGAATTTATACTTTGGAAATAACGATCAATTTTTATTATGGTATTTTACCGGATTTTAATTTTTGCTTTGCTTAATTACATCGATAAAAATTTTATTGAGCGTAGGTTCAACGACAGAAAATTGAGTAATATTAATTTTATCTACTACCTCTTTTAAGAATTCATGCGGCATTATATTTTCATTAAGTTCTATTTCTGCATAATTTTTGTAGTTATCGATATGCCTGACAAAGTGAAGAGAATTTAAAAATGTACTATCCCCCTCAAATTCTATCTTGATATGATTTTTGCCGAATCTCTTTTTAATCTGTGAAATTGAACCGCTGCAGACTTCTTTACCTTTATTAATTAAAAGGATTTCGGAACATAATTTTTCCGCTGTTTCCATTTGATGTGTTGAGAGTACTATTATTTTACCGGAATCCACAAAATTCAGAATCATTTCCTTGATAATCTGCTGGTTAATAGGATCATACCCGCTGAAAGGTTCGTCTAGAATCAGCAGCTTGGGTTCGTGAATTAAAGACGTAATAAACTGTACCTTCTGCTGATTTCCTTTTGAAAGTTCATCTATCTTTTTGTTTTTATAATGAAGAATCTCCATTTTTTTAAGCCAGAAGTCTGCTGATGCTGCTGCTTTCAACCTCGAAATATTCTTTAATTGAGCAAAATATAAGATTATATCAATAACTTTACTTTTCTTATATAAACCCTTTTCTTCCGGTAAATAACCTATAATGTTAAAAAATTCGTCTGTAACAGGTTTCGAATCGAAGCTTATGGTGCCTGAAGTAGGTTTAATTATATTAAGTATTGTCCGGATAGTTGTCGTTTTTCCTGCACCATTGGGCCCCAGAATGCCGAAAATCTTCCCCTCATCAATTCTAAAGGATAAATCATCAACTGCAACAACATTGTTATATTCTTTGCGGAGATTTTGGACAACAAGCATTCGGGTTCCAAATTACTGATAATTCAAAGTTAAGAGTTTAGAATTTCTTTTGGTAGCTAGATAATGAATTTTGATCAATTTAATGGCATTTGCTCTAAAAAGAGGGTTGAAGTATGCTGATTATATTTGATTATCTTATCATCAATCTCTATATTTTGTGTCCTTTTTTGAAAGTTCTGAGGAGGAGATATTATGATTATTAAGATTGCAAATCTCAGCGAAGGAATTCATGAGTATAAGTTTAATGATACTATAGAAAATACAGGACTTACTGAACCGTTCTTTGGAAATTTTTTATTAAATGTAAAGCTTGCAAAAACTCATAATCAGATTATTCTTAACGGAGATCTGAAATTAAATGCAGGATTTAATTGCGACCGCTGTGCAGCAAGCTATGATTCTATTATAAATACAGGCTATAAAATGGTATATCTTTTCGGCCAGTATGCACAAGATAACGGCTCAATCGATGTTACATATATGTCTGCAGATGCTGATAAAATAGATCTTGCGAATGATGTGCGTGATTATGCAGTCCTGTCAATACCAATGAAAAAATTGTGTAAAGAGGACTGCAAAGGTTTATGCTACAAATGCGGAAAAGATTTGAATGAAGGCGACTGCGGCTGTGAAAAAGAGAATTTTGATGAAAGATGGAAGCCTTTGATAGAAAACAAAAAAACTAATTATAAATAAACAAAAAATATTATGCCAAATCCAAAGCGAAGAATGTCTAAGAGCAGAAGGGATAAAAGAAGGACTCATTATAAAGCTTCTGCACCATCCCTGGGCGTATGTTCTCATTGTGGTGAAATGAAACTAACCCACCGCGCATGTCCTTCCTGCGGTTATTACAATGAAAAGTCTATGCTTATTCCAAAAACTTAATTAATTTATTCACCTTCTAATGTACAATTCCGATCCTAACAGCTTAAAGTGCAGGATAGTTATCGATGCCATGGGGGGTGATTTTGCTCCTCAGAATATTGTGCTTGGAGCAGTCCAGGCTTTAAATGAAAACAGGAATATTGAGCTGTTTTTAGTCGGCAGAAAAATAGAAATAAAAAAAGTACTTCAGTCAAATCAGCTTTCATTCAAAGAAGAAAATATTATAAATGCCGATGAATTAATTGAAATGGGTGAAAATCCGGTTGCGGCGCTCAGGCTGAAACCGAATTCATCAATTGTAATAGGTGCCGGATTAGTGAAAGAAAAAAAAGCTGATGCATTTGTAAGCGCCGGCAATACAGGTGCTGTAATGAGTGCCTCAACTTTAATAATTGGAAGGTTATCCGATGTAGGAAGACCTACAATAGGTGCGGAATTCCCAAATATAAACGGTAAATGCTATGTATATGATGTAGGCGCCGGAAAAGATGCCAAACCTCAACACTTATTTGAATATGCCGTTATGGGTTCAATTTATGCACGTGAAATAGGTAATATAAAAAATCCTTCCATCGGAATTCTTAGCATGGGTGAAGAGGAAGGGAAGGGGACTGAACTTACCGAAGCGGCTGCTAAACTGCTGAAAAAATCCAATCTTAATTTTGTGGGAAATGTTGAGGGAAGAGATATTCTAATGGGAAAAATCAATGTGATCATCTGCGATGGTTTCGTAGGGAATGTATTGCTCAAATTCGGTGAAAGTGTAGTTAATTATTTAAAATTTAAATTGAAAGAATACTCGCAGAAAAGCTTCTGGAAAAAATTAAAGGTAGGTATTGCAAAAAATTCACTTAAGGAAGTTCTGCGCGAATTCGATTACCAGGAATACGGCGGTGTTCCTTTGCTGGGAGTGAACGGAATAAGCATAATCGGTCATGGATCAAGTACTCCGAAAGCAATAAAAAATATGGTGCTGAGAGCTGAAGAAATGCATAAAAAAGATTTAGTATCAAAAATTCAAAACTCAATTAAAAATTATTCAAATCTGGTTTGATAAATAAGATGGATAAATCAAAGAAATATAATGCCGTAATTACAGGATTAGGTATGTATGTTCCGGATAAAGTGCTGGATAATAAATATTTTGAAAAAATTGTAGATACCAGTGATCAATGGATTACATCAAGAACCGGAATTAAGGAAAGAAGATTGTTGGAAAATGGAGCAACCAGCGATTTGGCTGCAAAAGCCGCTGAAGATCTGCTGAAAACCAAGAATATTTCTGCCGATGAACTTGATGTAATAATAGTTGCAACTATAACTCCCGATATGTTTTTCCCTGCTACTGCATGTATTGTTCAGGATAAAATCGGGGCAAAAAATGCCTGGGGTTTCGATCTATCGGCAGCATGCTCAGGATTCCTTTTCGCATATCAGGTCGGCTGTGCTTTGATTGAAAGCGGTTCGTATAAAAAAGTGATGGTGATCGGTGCGGATAAAATGAGCTCAATTGTCGATTATTCCGATAGAAATAACTGCATTTTATTCGGGGATGGAGCTGCTGCTATTCTTATTGAGCCTACCACAAATAAAAATCTCGGGCTGCAAGATTCACTGTTAAGAATTGATGGCTCCGGTGCACCTGTTTTATATATCAAAGGAGGGGGGAGTTTGAATCCTGCATCTCATGAAACAGTTGATAAGAAAATGCATTATCTGTATCAGGACGGCAAGGCCGTGTTTAAGGTTGCCGTAAAAGGAATGGCAGATATTTCGTTTGAACTAATGCAGAAGAATAAATTGAGTTCGGAAGACGTGGCTTTTCTTGTTCCTCACCAGGCTAATTTAAGAATAATCGGTGCTACTGCTGAAAGAATGGGATTGTGCATGGATAAAGTTATGGTAAATATTGATAAATACGGTAATACTACGGCCGCTACGATTCCTTTATGCCTGGTGGAATATTACAGGCTGGGGAAAATCAAGAAAGGCGACAAATTAATTCTATCTGCCTTCGGTGCCGGATTTACCTGGGGAGCAAGTTATCTTGTGTGGGGAATGGATTAGTATTTGGCTATAATAAAATTAGGGGTTCAAATAATTAATAATTGAGTGACATTTTTTCTTTATAATATAATTTCTATTAATGACTAAAATTGGTTTTCTGTTTCCCGGTCAGGGCTCGCAATATGCGGGAATGGCGAGGGATATATATGAAAATTCTGACGAAGCCAAAGAATTGATAAATTCAGCCGATGACATTTTAGGAATTAATCTCTCCGGCATAATGTTCTCCGGTCCTGAAGATAAATTGAAGCAAACTGAATTCACCCAGCCGGCAATATTTTTACATAGTATTATTCTGGCAAACATTGTTTGTAAAATCAGTCCTTCGGCTGCGGCAGGACACTCTTTAGGTGAATATTCTGCATTAGTTTCAGCAGGATCTATAGAATTTTCTGAAGCAGTTAAGCTTGTAAGAATACGGGGAAAAGCAATGCAGCAGGCCGGAATAGATAATCCGGGTACAATGGCTGCAGTCTTAGGGTTGAATCCGAATATTGTTAAGGAATGCTGCGAAAAAGCTTCTGCTGCAGGTATTGTCCAGTGTGCTAATTTTAATTCTCCCGGTCAAATTGTAATATCAGGTTCCATTGAAGGTGTAAAAAAAGCAATGGAGTTTTGCAAATCCGCCGGTGCAAAATTGGTTAAAGAACTTGTTGTAAGCGGAGCATTCCATTCCCCATTAATGCACTCTGCTCAGAATGAATTGAAAAAAGCATTGGATGAAGCATCCTTTTATAACGCACGCTTTCCGGTTTACACAAATGTGAGTGCCGGACCTGTAACCGAAAAGGAGCAATTGAAAAATCAACTCTTCAGACAATTAACTTCACCTGTGCTATGGGAAGAAACAATAAATAATATGATTCAAGACGGAATCGATGAATTTGTTGAAATCGGACCTGGTAGAGTTCTGCAGGGGCTGGTAAAAAGAATTAACCCGGATATTAAATGTTTCGGGATCGATAAATATTCTGAAGCGGAGAAGTATCTATAATGCCTGATGATTTCACAAAAGTAATTAATGGAATTAAGATTGACCCGATAATTTTCACTTTTAAATTCAGCTGTAAATGCAGTGGCGAGTGCTGCTATTATGGTGTATACACTGACGTATCTGAACAGCAGAAAATTTTTACTCTCAAGGAAAAATTATTTACTCTCTTCGACGATAGTCAGCCGAAAGATGAAGCCGAGTGGTTTGAAGAGCCGGAGAAGGACAAGGATTTTGAAAGCGGGATTGCTGTAGGTACGCAGATTTATAATCATAAATGTGTTTTCCTCGATAAATCGGGATTATGCTCGCTTCAAAAATTAGCAATGCTTGAAGGGGAGCATCAGTGGAAATATAAGCCTCTTTATTGTATATTATTTCCGCTTACAATTTATGAGGGTGCTCTTACTATCGATGATGAGCATATTGAACGCTTGAGATCCTGCAATAAATATAAGCCGGAAAACGGTTTTACTACAATTTTTGAAGCCTGCAGGGAAGAATTGAAATATTTTTTCGGCGAGGAAGGATTTAATGAGCTCGAAAAATACAGCGAAAAATTCTTGAAGAATAATATTTTCGAAAATGATCTTAAGCCGGCTCTAATTGATATTCCTCAAAATGAAACTGGAGAATAGAGTAAAATGATTAAAAATAAACGAGCAATTGTTACCGGCGCTTCAAGGGGAATCGGCCGTGCTATCGTCACGGAGCTTGCCGCTAAAATTTGTTCCGGAATTCTTTTCACGGATATTGCTTTTGTTGATGATGATCCTGATAAATCTGCCGGCGAACTTCAAAAAGAGATTGGCGGTTCCGATATTAAAATTTTTGCTTTCAGAGCAAATGCTTCTTCCTTTGAAGATGCACAAAAAACAATTGAAACTGCTGTGCAGAAATTAGGCGGGGTGGATATATTAATTAATAACGCCGGGATTACCAGAGACAATATTCTTTTTCTTATGAAGGAAAAAGATTTTGACGATGTGATTGCGGCAAACCTTAAAAGCGTTTTTAATTATACCAAAGCTGCCGTTAAACCGATGATCCAGCAGAAATACGGCAGGATTGTAAATATTGCATCGGTTGTAGGAATTATCGGGAACGCAGGACAGGCAAACTATTCTGCTTCTAAGGCAGGAGTAATCGGATTTACAAAATCTATGGCAAGAGAGCTGGCATCAAGAGGAATTACAGTTAATGCAGTTGCTCCCGGTTATATTGAAACACCGATGACTGCAAAGCTCGATGAAAAACAGAAGGAAGCCTTATCCAAAAATATTCCGCTCGGCAGATTGGGAAAACCAGAAGATGTTGCAAAAGTTGTGGGGTTCCTTTGCAGTACTGAAGCAGACTATATTACAGGCCAGGTGATCGCTGTAGACGGCGGGATGACCATGTGAGTATTTAAATCATTTTCTCTGAATCTTTATAAAATAAATACACGTAACAACCTTAAACCATCAATTAAAACAGGAGTTAACATGGACGTTGAAGCTAAAGTAAAAGAGATTATAATTGACAAGTTAGGTGTTGAAGAATCTCAGATTACGCCTGAGGCTTCCTTTACGAATGATTTAGGCGCCGATTCCCTCGATATAGTCGAGCTTGTAATGGGTTTTGAAAGTGCCTTCCAGGTTTCCATTCCGGATGAAGATGCAGAAAAGATTGGAACGGTCGGAGATGCAGTAAAAT
>CAYSGP010000022.1:0-5271 GCA_964430095.1 uncultured Ignavibacteriaceae bacterium | reverse complement strand
AAGTTCACGTACAATATATGGAAGGGTAACGAATGAAGTGGCTAAAATAAGTCCCGGCAGAGCAAAAATAATTTTTATTCCGAACATATTTAAATAACCGCCCAAAAAACTCTGACTGCCTAAAAGAAGCACGAATATCATTCCTGAAATGACCGGGGAAGTTGTTAGAGGCAAATCGATTATAGTAAGAATGAAATTCTTTCCTTTAAAATCGAATTTTGTAATTGCCCAGGCAGCGGCAAGACCAAAAGTTAAATTTAGTATAATTGAAATGCCTGCTGTGGTAAGAGTTAACTTTATTGCGGAGACTGCTTCCGGATCTTTGATTGAACTTAAATAACTGTCTATCCCCAAAATAAATGCTTCATTGAAGATAGTTATTAAAGGAAGAACCAAAAAGATTAATAAAAATAATATTGCAATAATGCTTAATATCCACCGGATTGGAGCAGGTTCAGTTAGTTCCTGTATTTTTTTATTTGTTTTATACATATTACAATATCTATTTACTTATGTACTATTGATATCGCAAGCTTTATTGATGACGGGTGCTCCACCATTGAATTAAATTAATTAAAAGTAATATAATGAATGAAGTAATAAGCATAATAATCGAAATAGCTGCAGCACCTATATAGTCATATTGTTCAAGTTTGGACATAATCAATACAGCAGTTATTTCGGTTTTTAAAGGAAGGTTACCTGAGATGAAAACTACTGAACCGTATTCACCTAATGCTCTCGCAAACGCAAGTGTGGTTCCAGTAATTAATGCCGGCCGGATGCCGGGAAAAATTACTTTTGTAAAAATCCTTAACCTGCTTGCTCCTAAAGTTGCCGCGGCTTCTTCAACTTCTTTATCAAGATCTTCAAGAACAGGCTGTACAGTTCTTACCACAAACGGGAGTCCGACGAATGTTAACGCAATAATAATTCCAAGCTCGGAAAAAACAGCTTTAATTCCCAAATCAGCCAAGTACTTTCCTAACAATCCGTTGCTTGCAAAAATAGCCGTTAGGCTTATTCCTGCAATTGCAGTTGGCAAAGCGAAGGGAAGGTCCACAATCGAATCAACTAATTTTTTACCTGGAAAGTTATACCTGATGAGGACCCATGCAACCAAAAATCCAAATATAGAATCTATTATTGCCGCCGCAAGAGATGTACCGTAGCTTAACTTGTATGACTCCATTACTCTTGTATTGGTAACGATATTCCAGAATTCATTCCAGCTTAACCCGAATGTTTTGATAAATATAGTTGACAACGGTATAAGCATCATGAGACTTAGATAGATCATCATATAACCGAAAGTTAATCCGAATCCCGGAAGAATTGTTTTCCTTTTGGGTATTATTTTTTTAATTACTGCGGTATCCATAAATTTTTAATTCCGGTACAATCCTAAACTTTTATTTTTTTTGAATTTCCTCAAATATTTGATCAAACACACCGCCGTCCTTAAAATGAATCCTCTGTGCATTCTGCCAGCCGTTAAATTCCCTATCAATTGTAGTAAGTTCAATATAAGGGAACATATATCTGTACTTATTTAATATCACAATATTTATAGGTCGATAATAATGATGTGCTATGATTTCCTGTCCTTCTTCGGAAAATAAATATTTTAGATAAGCCTCTGCTTCATCTCTTGTTTCCTTTTTATCAACTACTTTATCAACCACAGCAACCGGCGGTTCGGCTAATATGCTTAAAGATGGATAAACCAGCTCATATTTATTTATATTTACTTCTTCAACTATTAAAATTGCCTCATTTTCCCATGAGATTAAGACATCTCCTGTTTCTCTCTGCACAAAAGAATTCGCAGAACCTCTTGCACCTGTATCAAATACCGGGACATTTTTTAAGAGTTTATACATAAAGTTTTTAATTTTATTCTGATCCCTTCCAAATTTTCTTGATGCAAATGCCCACGCAGCAAGATAATTCCACCTGGCACCACCGGAAGTTTTTGGATTCGGAGTGATTACAGATATTCCGATTCTTGCAAGGTCATCCCAATCTTTTATGTTTTTAGGATTTCCTTTTCTCACTAAGAATATAATCGTTGAATTATAAGGTGAACTGTTATAAGGGAACTCATTCTGCCATCCTCCATCAATAAGTTTTCCTAACCTGCTTATTTCGTCTATATCATAAGCAAGTGCAAGCGTAACAACATCGACTTCAAGACCATCAATTACAGAACGAGCTTGTTTACCAGATCCTCCATGAGACTGATTAATTGTTAAGTTATTTCCTGTTTCTCTTCTCCAATACCTTATAAATGCCTTATTAAATTCTCTATATAGTTCTCTTGTTGGATCATAAGAAACATTTAAGAGAGTAACATCTTTTTTACTCCCAGGATATTCAGCCTTCCTGCAGTTAATGTCAAGCAGAATAAAAAATATGAATAAGATGGAATACAAAATGAAATTTATGCTTTTCATTTAAAAGAATAGTTTTGATTAGAGAATCATTTTATCTAAACTTATTTTTATTTAGTATAAATCTGGTCAAATGTACCGCCGTCAAGGAAGTGTGTTTTTTGTGCATTTTGCCATCCGCCAAATTCATCGTTAATTGTAATTAAGTCTATTTCGGGAAATTCCTTTAGAAATTTATTTAGTACATTTTTATCTGATGGACGATAATAATGACGAGCAGCTATTTCCTGTCCCTCCTCGGCATATAAATATTCAAGATAAGCCTGGGCAGTTTTTTTTGTCCCTTTTTTATCAACATTCTTATCAACGATTGCAACCGGAGGCTCTGCCAGTATGCTTAAAGACGGATATACAATTTCATAATTCCCTTTCCCAATCCTTTTATTTACTAATATTGCCTCATTCTCCCATGAAATAAATACATCGCCGATTTCTCTCTGGACAAATGTATTTGTCGAACCTCTTGCTCCAGTGTCAAACACAGGTACATTTTTCAGAATTTTGGAAATAAAAATTCTAATTTGCTTTTCGTCTCCCACAAATTTTTTCTTTGCATAAGCCCATGCAGCAAGGTAGTTCCATCTTGCACCCCCGGAAGTCTTCGGGTTTGGTGTAATTACTGAAATGCCGTTTCTTGCAAGGTCATCCCAATCTTTTATTTTTTTAGGATTTCCTTTTCGCACTAAAAAAACAATTGTCGATGTATAGGGAGAACTGTTGTTCGGAAATTCCTTCTGCCATCCCTCATCAATAAGTTTTCCTAACCTGCTTATTTCGTCAATATCATAAGCAAGGGCAAGAGTAACAACATCTGCTTCAAGTCCGTCTATTACTGCACGTGCTTGTTTTCCAGAACCGCCGTGTGATTGGTTAACGGTTACTGTAATTCCTTTTTTTTCATACCAGTATTTTCCAAATGCCTTATTAAAATCCTCGTATAATTCTCTTGTAGGATCATAGGAAACATTTAGCAATGTTATTTCTTTGTTTTCAAAGTCTTTGTCACTGGGTTTTTCCCGTTGAGTCTTTCCGCAGTTTAAATTGATGAAGATTATAAGTGCTGCTAGTATCCTAATCCAATTTCCTTTTACCCGAATATTTTTGCTGTTCATATTTAACTCCAAATTCCAGCGGTTATTAAAAAGCTGCCTGTAAACGTGTCAATATCACGCTCTCATCCTTTAAGGAAAAATTATTTGCCTTAGAGTTGCTGAAGGAAGTCTTTTCATAATTAAACGCTAAGCTGAAAATCTCGTTGAAGTACCATCTGAATCCAATTGCCCATCCTTCGGCAGTCTCTGCCCAATTGTCTGGATTTGAAAAAACCGGGAATGTATTTTCATCAACCGTTAACTTATTATATCTGATTGTAACCTCAAATGCACCCCATCCACCGGTTGATGGATCAAACTCATTCTTGGGTTTAACACCATTATAAGAAGCTTCATCATCGGTTAGAAGAAATGAAAGTGCCGTATGAAAAGCTGCGTTTGTAATTTCTTCTGCCGGTGTGATTCGTTTAATTTTCTGTTTATTAATTACATATTCACCCAGAAAACCTAATCTTCCGGAATAAAGATATGTCTGCGGAACAATTCTAAGCCTGTTCCCGTCAGCAACAACACTATCTCTGAAACTAAAGAAATTATTTTGTGCAGCTGTTCTGTACGATGCTAGTCTAGTGCTGCTGAAAGTTCCGGTTTGCTTTCCGGATGTTAAGGCAACACCTAAACCAAGTTTATTTAGAAAAGATTCATTGTTAAGTGTAAATGGTTGGATAAATATTCTCCCGGTAAATTCTTTATTCTTGTCTGTCTCAACATCTTCGCTCCTTCCATCAATTACACCATTGCTAATACCTGCAGAATAATTGAATATTCCCTCTGCAATACTACCTGAAAATTCATATCCAATATCACGGTTTGGAACAAGGTTATTCACTAAGCCAAGTTCAATAAAAATTGTTTTTGTCGGAGATTGTATTCTTTCTAAACTTACTGGAATTTTGAACTTCCCTGCTCGTAACTTTGCCAGGGAATGGAAACTAATAATTATATAAGCATCCTGAATTTCCAGTGCGCTTCCTGCAAAATTAGGCATCAAACGAAATTCAAAGTTTTTTCCGTAGATACCCCGCAAATCAATCCTAACTCTTCTTAAAAGAAAATTATTTACAGGTGCATCCGGATTATCAAAATAGAATCTTGAATCGAGCTGGATATCTCCTTGAACTTTTATTTTTAAGTTTTCGGAGATGGATTCTATCGCAGATTGGATGGAAACTGGCTTTTTTTCCTCTTTCCCCGTTGAGTCTTTTGTCTGTGCAAATCCATATACTGCAGTTAAAATATAAAATATTATTGACAACCTCTTCATTAAGAATCCTTTTTATTTTTAAAACACTTTATCATTAATAACAAAAAAGCCTTTCTCGACTGGAAAGGCTTTTAAATTGCAACCATGCTATAATTCCTCAACATCTGAAAAATATGCCCTTCCGATAAAATCTTTTTATTATACAACAGCAGAACATATTTTGAAAAATATCGCTCATGTTTATATAGATCGGCTTGAAAATGTTTTTAAAAATCCTGGTGATGAAAATGCGGGATTATATTTTATCTTGCAAGATTTTTAAGCATATATTTTTTAATTGTGTTTATAAACAAAAGGATCTTGCATTATAGATCTTGATCTTCCTGGATAAAGCCGGTTTGCTTTTATAAAGTGTAAGATTTTAATAGTTCGGCTAGTTCCTTCCAGTATTCGCAATTTTTCCATAAAAAATATTTAGGAAATTCCTTCATCTCTTCCCATG
>CAYSGP010000021.1:0-3455 GCA_964430095.1 uncultured Ignavibacteriaceae bacterium | reverse complement strand
CGATTTTTCCAGCTGCGCTATCTGCTGCACTCTGAATAACGAATCCTGGGAGTATGATTCCAATGTCAGATCTTTTTTCTTTTTTGATAATTCATACTGCTCCTTGCTCCGGTCAAATTCAAATTTTGAAATCAAGTTTTTGTCGAAGAGTATTTTATTGTTCTCATAGACGCGCCTTCTATCGATAAGATCATACTCTATTTCGAGAAGCTGACTCTGCAGGTTGAGCCTGTTCTGCTCCATAGAGAGCCGGGTGCTTCTCAGACTATTAATCTGCTGAAAAAGCTGAGCCTCGTTATACATTATATTCAGAGTCATTTGTGCATTATCAAGCTTAATTATCGGCTGACCGGCTTTCACGAATGCCCCGTCCTCTACAAATTTCTTTACAACTCTTCCGCCTTCACTTACATCCAGGAAAAATGTCTGGATCGGCTGGACTGCTCCGGTAATAGGAATGAATTCCTGGAACGGCTCATATTCTACAGTTGAGATTGTAATCTTCTCTGATTCAACATTCAGCTTCGCGCTCTGGTCGCTGAAGACAAAAACGTAGAGGACAAAAACAATGAATAACGAGATCGAAGAGGCATACATTATCCTTTTTTTCGACCATTTTTTCTTTTCTATTTTTCTATCCATCTTAAATTTTTTTTTCAAAGGAATTCAATGATATACCAGATTTTTAAAATCTGGTATATCTATTTTACAACTATTATACCTTTGTAAAATTTCGACAAATTTCAATTAAAATGAAATAGAAACGCACGTTTTTATTACAGGAGTGTACGTTTCCGAACAAATAAAGATTTTTTTAATTAGTTTTGTTTTTGAATTTTGATGGAATGTATCTTGAACATCTTATATAACTCTTAATTAAAATTCTTTGCGGTCTTGCGTTAAAAAAAAGGCTTCTCACAAAGAACGCGGAGGATTTCGCAATACATAAAGCCAGGAGAACTCAAAGAATAATAAATGGAAAAAAGATTCACAAAAATTTTAATCATTGATGACAACGAAGATGTTCTAACGGCAGCACGTCTTCTTTTAAAACCTTATGCAGGGATGATTGTGACTGAAAAAAATCCGAAGATGATTCCTCAATTATTGATCAATGACAATTATGATTTAATTTTTTTGGATATGAATTTCAGCCACGATATGACCAGCGGGCAGGAGGGATTTTACTGGCTGAACGAAATCTTAAAAATAGATCCTTCTGCGGTAGTTATTTTGATTACAGCATTCGGCGATATTGAGACGGCGGTTAAAGCTGTAAAAGAGGGGGCAACCGATTTTGTTTTAAAGCCGTGGCAGAATGAAAAATTCCTGGCAACATTTTCTTCCGCATTGAAACTGAGAGATTCCAGACTCGAATTAATTGATTTAAAATTAAGGCATAAGCAGCTGAGCGAAAACACGAATCAAAATTTTCAGGAGTTCATCGGGAATTCACCGGCAATTCAAAAAGTGTTCAATACGATTAATAAAGTTGCCCAAACAGAAGCCAACATACTCATTCTCGGTGAAAACGGCACGGGAAAAGAATTGGTGGCAAGGGCGCTTCATAAAAAATCAGGCAGAAGCAATGAAGTTTTTATTAATGTTGATATGGGTGCAATAAGCAAAACACTATTTGAAAGCGAGCTGTTCGGGCATGTCAAGGGAGCATTCACTGACGCAAAGGAGGATCGAGCCGGAAGATTTGAAATTGCATCAGGCGGAACTCTTTTTCTCGATGAAATCGGGAATCTTCCTCTCGAACTGCAGGCAAAGCTGCTTACGGTAATTCAAAATAGAGAAGTTGCACGCGTAGGTTCCAACAAGCATATGTCTATTGACATAAGGCTTATTTGTGCTACAAATATGCCGATCTATAAAATGGTGGAAGAAAAAGATTTCCGCCAGGATCTTCTTTATAGAATTAACACTGTTGAAATTCAAATTCCTCCCCTCAGAGAAAGGAAAGAAGACATTCCTCTCCTTGCTGAATATTTTTTTCATTCTTATAAGATCAAATATAAGAAACCTCAATTGAGGATAAGCAGCCCGGCGGTAAAAAAGCTGGAAAATTATCAATGGCCCGGGAATGTTAGGGAACTTCAGCATACAATAGAAAGAGCAATAATATTAAGTGAAGGAGATGTTCTGGAACCTTCGGATTTTTTAACCGGAGAACGGGAAAGCGTGTTGCCGGGTGCGGCCAAAAAAGATTCCGGCGTACAGCTGGATAATTTCAATCTTGATGAGATTGAAAAAACAATTATCCAAAAAGTGATCAGCAAGAATGAAGGAAATATCACCAAAGCAGCTAAGGAACTGGGTTTAACTCGGACCTCCCTCTACAGACGGATGGAAAAGTATGGTCTATAACCGGTTTAGAATACAGGTGATTATCAGATCTTTTCTGCTTGGAGCTTCCATTTTCCTTTTCTATTACTTATTGGACAATAACCTAGTTATATCATCGATTCTGATTTTATTATTCTTTTTTATACAGATATACCTGCTTATTCATTTTGTGGAAAAAACAAACAGGGATATTTCCAGGTTCTTAAATTCAATCAAGTTTTCAGACTTCTCCCAATCATTTACCGAAAAAAAACTAGGGCCTTCATTTAAAGAACTGCAAAATTCATTTAATAATGTAATGGAGCAGTTCAAAACGACAAGATCTGAAATGGAAGAGAATTTCCAGTATCTTCAAACTACCGTAAAACATATTAATACAGGCTTAATCTGTTTCAGGGAAAACGGAGATATTGAACTTTTAAATGATGCAGCAAAGGAACTTCTTGGAATAAATGAACTGACAAATATCAATAATCTGAACACCGTAAATTCTTCACTAGTCGAAAAATTAATAAATATTGAAGGAGGAGGAAAATCCTTAGTTAAGTTAAGCCTGCAATCAGCTAAAACAGGGATTGGAGAAAGAAACCTTCAGCTTGCTTTAGCTGCCGCAAAGTTCAAAATGAGGGGGAATAAATATACCCTCGTTTCACTGCAGGATATAAGCAGCGAGCTTGAAAGGGAAAGGCTTCAGAGTGAAATGGAAATTGCTAGAGAAGTACAGTTTAAATTATTCCCGAAAAAGGATCCTTTTATACCAGGCTACTCAATAGCGTCAAAATGCATTCCGGCTTTTGAAGTAGGCGGCGACTATTTTGATTTTATTCAGCTAGACGGCAGCCGGCTTGGAATTGTAATAGGGGATGTTTCCGGAAAAGGCCTTCCGGCAGCCATTTACATGACATTAACAAAAGGAGTATTTCAATCATATGCAGCTTCTTCAAGTTCTTCTAAAGAAGTATTAATTAATCTGAATTCCCTAATATACCGGACCATTGAGCGCGGAAATTTTATCTCAATGTTTTATGCTATTCTTGATTTTAAAAAACATAAATTGCAATATTCCCGTGCGGGTCATGAGCCAGTTATTTTTTTCAACAATA
>CAYSGP010000020.1:0-2903 GCA_964430095.1 uncultured Ignavibacteriaceae bacterium | reverse complement strand
GAAAAGAGCGGATATACCGACAGAGCCTGCCCCGAGAATGGAAGCAGTCTTCAATGAAAACCGTCTCCCGAACAAGGCTAGAATCAGAAAACTAAAAAAAGGCAATGCAGGAACAATCCACAGAAGATTCAGCATTTCATCCCTTCATCCTGTTTAGTGAATCGGCATCCAGGGTTTTAAATCTGCTGTAAATTTTCAGAATTAAAGCAAGGCCGACTGATACTTCAGCGGCGGCCATAGTAAGAATGAATATGAACATTACCTGTCCGTCTGCCTGCATCCATTTGGAACCGGCAGCTACAAATGCTAACCCGGAAGCATTCAGCATTATCTCTATAGACATCAGCATAAAAATAATATTTCTTCTTACCATCACTCCGATTAATCCGATAATGAATAGTACGCCTGCCAGCGCCAGGCTGATTTCCAAAGTAACCTGGTTCACTTGTTTTCTCCTTGAAAAAATCTATGCCTGGATTTCTTTTTCTTTTCTCCCAGGTAAAAAGCTCCTACAATTCCGGACATCAGCAGCAAGCCGGATAATTCAACTCCCAGCAAATATTTATGGAACAAAGAAATACCCACTTCTTTGGGAGTAATAATCTGACTCTCAATTCCCGAAGTGTTATTTGAGAGAAGGATTACAAAAAGCTGTATCAAAAGAATTAAGGAAAGAATTCCGGGGCCTATCCAGAGTTTAAAATTAAGAAGCCTCTTTTCTTCAACATCGGATTCCTTACCCAGGTTAAGAAGCATGACTGCAAAAATAAACAGCACCATGATTGCACCGGCATAAATAATTATTTCCAGTGCAGCGGCAAAAGGAGAACCGAGAGTAAAAAATACTACTGCAACCGAGAATAATGAAACAATTAAATAAAGCAGTGCATGTACTGCATTAACCCTGGTTATTACCAGGATAGAAGAAATAATTGCAATAACAGCAGGTATGTAAAATCCTAACTGCATTTAGTAAAGTCTAAATATTTCATCTAAAAATTCAATTAATACAAAAATTTAAAATTACGGAAGCAGGCTTCTGAGATCTACCGGAGGTTCTTCGTTTTCTGATTCTCCTTTATCTTTCCCTCCGATCGACAATCCTGCAACTTTATAAAAATTATATCCGTGATACTTCCCTTCACCGGAAATAAGAAGATCTTCTTTTTCATATACAAGATTCTGCCTGTTGTACTCGCTCATTTCGAAATCCGGAGTAAGCTGGATTGCATATGTAGGGCATGCTTCCTCGCAGAATCCGCAGAATATGCACCGGGAAAAATTTATTCTGAAAAATTCGGGATACCTTCTCCCAGTTTTATCTTCAGCTGCCTGCAGCGAAATGCAGTCGACCGGACAAGCAACGGCGCATAAATAACATCCGACACATCTTTCGCCTCCGTCAGGATCCCGGGTCAAAACTATTCTTCCGCGCCACCTGGGATACAGCTTAGCCTTCTCTTCGGGATACTGAATAGTTTCCCGTTTATGGAACATGTGAAGAAATGCTATCCAGAGACTTCTTAATGAACTAAACATTTTTTATGTTTTTAACAGTTTCAAAATTCTATATTTCATGAATTAGTGTTTTAAGCTGAGAATGACGGCGCCTGTAACCAATAAATTTAACAATGAAAGAGGGAGAAGAAATTTCCATCCGTATTCCATCAGCTGATCATACCTTGGTCTGGGCAGTCCGGCTCTTAGCAGGACAAAAAATAAAATAAAAACAAAAGTCTTTATGAAAAACCAGATAACGCCGGGAAGAAATGAGGGTCCGAGCCATCCGCCGAAGAAGAGAGTTGTTATTAATGCTGATACTAAAGTAATTCCAAGATACTCACCGACGAAAAACATTCCGAACTTCATGCCTGAATATTCCGAATGATACCCGGCAATCAATTCACTTTCAGCTTCCGGAATATCAAAGGGGAGGCGGTGTGTTTCTGCAATTCCGGCAATGAGAAAGATTACAAAACCAACTATCTGCGGAACTACAAACCACATTTTCTGCTGCGCATTTACAATATCGACGAGACTGAATGAACCGGTCAGCATAACAACCCCCAGTAAGGAAATGCCCATAAATACTTCATAAGATATCATCTGTGCAGAACCTCTAAGTGCACCCAGCAGGGAATATTTATTATCGGATGACCACCCGCCGAGCACAATGCTGTATGCACCTAGTGAAGACATACCGAGAAAAAAAAGAATCCCGATATTTAAATCAATCACATGTATACCCGGGGCAAAAGGAATAATTGCAAAGCTCATCAAAACGGTTGCAACTACAATTGCAGGTGCAATAATGAAGACAGGTTTATCTGCAAATGGCGGGATCCAATCTTCTTTAAAGAAAATTTTAACCATGTCCGCAACGCTTTGGAGAAGACCAAAAGGACCTACTCTGTTTGGACCATACCTGTCCTGCCATAATGCCAGCATTCTTCTTTCTACCCAAATTAAAATTGCGGCTATAGTTAGCATTACAATTAAAACGCCGGCAACAATTAATATGGACTGCAAAGTGTGGTTCATTATTCCGCTTTCTTAATCTTAATCCATGATGGTGATCCTATAAAAGGAGAATCAGGCAATCCGGCGGCAATTCCTGCCGTACCTTCCGGCAGATCAATTTTTATTTTAACCGGTAAAATAAATTTCTCACCCGAGATAGTCACCTCGGCTTTGCTTTCTTTAATCAAATTTAATATAGATGCATCATCAGGATTCAATGCTAAGTAACACTTCGGTGTAAGTTCTGCGATTCCGGGAGACAATGCGCTCAATTCGTCGGAACCGAAAATATGATAAATTGGCAGAACAAACCATTGATCTTCTTTCTTCTTAAATTTTTCAGGTACAGCTGTAAAAAATTTTGATTCCGGGTTACCGTTAGG
>CAYSGP010000019.1:0-5004 GCA_964430095.1 uncultured Ignavibacteriaceae bacterium | reverse complement strand
TAATCATTAATGCCGAGATTAAAAATCTCAGGTCGACTGCAACCGGCTGAAAAAGCGCCAGAATATTTTCACCCTGGCTCTGGATCAAATTATCATATTGATCAATCTCCAGATCTTTTGCTTTCATTCCTTTACAGAGCTCAACATCCCCGGTTTCTAAAGCTTTAATTGCACGCTCAACCTGCTCATCGACAAACGAAGCCATTTTAAGCAGGCTGTTTTTTAACACGTCAATTTCTTCATTAAAATGTTTCAGCATAGTATCCTCAATTATATTTTGCCAAATTCAGCTAAAATTTTTTTAAACAATATATTTCTAACATTTAATAGGATGGTTGAATGGATGAATGATTATATAAAGGAAATTTTCAATTTTTCATTTTCCATTTATCATTTCCATTGGTTACCGGCTGCGATATGCTAAGATTAATTACCTCATCCGTACTTCCCGGAGATATAATCTTCCGTAAGCTTTTGAGCCGGTCTTAAAAAAATATTTGTTGTTTTATCGAATTCGATCATTTTACCCAGAAGCATGTAGCCGGTATAATCGGAAACACGCGATGCCTGCTGCATATTGTGAGTTACTATCACGATAGTATAATTTTTTTTCAATTCGATCATCAGCTCTTCAATCTTCATTGTAGCAATAGGATCCAATGAAGAGCAGGGTTCATCCATTAAAATAACCTCCGGCTGAACAGCTAGGAGTCTTGCAATGCATAATCTCTGCTGCTGATCAAGCGGTAATTCCAATGCTGGATGATTGAGCTTGTCTTTGACCTGTTCCCAAAGCCATGCACCCTTTAAGCTTTTTTCCGCAATTTCTTTAAACTCTTTTCTGCTTTCCAAACCTGCTACTTTTAATCCGTATACAACATTGTCATAAATTGTAAGGGGAAAAGGATTCGGTCTCTGGAAAACCATTCCGACTCTCTTTCTGAGCTCGGTTACTTCAAGTGATGAATGATAAATATCAGTCTTATCCAGGAGTATATCTCCTTTTATTTTTACTCCAGGAATCAAATCATTCATCCGGTTCAAGCATCTAAGCAGAGTAGATTTTCCGCATCCGGAAGGACCGATTAAAGCCGTTATGATATTTATCTGAACCGGCATGCTTACGGAAATGAGCGCCTGAAATTTGCCGTAGAACAGGTCAACATCATTCACGTCCATTTTAATGCGGGCAGAATCTATGGTTTTCATTAACCGAATCTCCCTGTTATGTACTCGCTGGTCTTCAGGTTAGAGGGAGCGGTGAATATTTGTCCGGTCTTGCCGTATTCAATTAATTCTCCCATTAAAAAGAATGCAGTGTAGTCTGAAACTCTGGCAGCTTGTTTTGTATTGTTGGTAACAAGAATTATTGTATATTCTTTTTTCAGTTCCGCTAGAGCATCTTCAATTTTAGCTGTTGAAATCGGATCCAGCCCGGAACACGGCTCATCTAGAAGAATTACGTCAGGCTCCATAGCAAGCACACGCGCCAGGCATAAACGCTGCTGCTGTCCCCCGGATAATCTCATAGCGGAAGTTTTCAAGCGGTCTTTTACTTCATCCCATAAATAGGCAGCTTTCAGACTTTTTTCAGTGAGTTCACCTAAATGTTTTTTATCATTATTACCTGAAATCTTCGGACCGTAAACAATATTTTCATAAATGCTCATAGGCAGAGGAACAGGCATCGCAAAGACCATTCCTACTCTTCTCCTCAACTCAACAACATTATAATCAGCCTCATAAATATTTTTATCATCCAGCAGAATTATTCCGTCCATTTCGGAACCGTATTCAAGATCATTCATCCTATTCAAAGCTCTTAAAAAAGTAGTTTTACCGGAGCTTGCCGGACCAATAATACCCAAAATCTTATTGGACTGTATATCGATATTAATCTCCTTCAAAGCCTGAATTTTATTAAAATAAAAATTAAGCTTTTCGATATGGAATTTTATATTCATTAAAAAATTCACCTTAACTTCTTTTTGCAATAAAGCGGTTCATCAGCCAGTATGCCGAGAGATTAATGATCAATACGGAGATAATCAATATTGCAGCCGTCCCGTATGCATTCTCTGCAGAAATTCCTTCCCTGGCTAAAATATAAAAGTGTACAGCCATTGTACGCGTGGAATCAAAAATTGAAGTCGGAATCCGCAGCGATGATCCGGCGGTAAAAATAACTGCAGCAGTTTCGCCGATTGATCGTCCGATGCTGAGCATGATTCCGGTTACTATACCGGGGAGAGCATTAGGGAGAATTACTTTTTTAACCGTCTGCCAGTTTGTTGCACCGAGCGAAAAGCTGACCTCCCTATAAGCTTTCGGAACAGCTTTAATAGCCTCCTCCGATGTCCGGATAATTGTCGGCAGCACCATAACTGCCAATGTCAGTCCTCCCGAAAGGATTGACCATCCCATCTCCAGAGTAATAACAAAAAAGATATACCCGAACAATCCAAAAATTATTGAGGGAATTCCTGCAAGGCAGTCGGTGCCGAATCTGATTACTTTAGTTACTTTTGTTTCTCTCGTATATTCAGTAAGATATACTGAAGTAAAAATCCCCAGCGGTGTTGCAATTGCAATTGCCAGCAAAGGCAGAATAATAGAACCAATTATTGTCGGGAATATCCCTCCGGAACGCCCTAAATCTTCAGGCTTGCCTGTAAGAAAATCGAGATCTATTACAGGGAGACCTTTTTCCAGAATAAAAAAGATAATAAAGATTAATATACCTAGGGTAACTACGGTTGCACTCCATAAAAGCAGAACAGCTATGAATTGAGTATACCTTGGATGTATTCTCACTTTTTAACCGTTCTCTTTCTTATTGCTACACTTGCAATTGAATTAAGAATAATTATAACAATAAAGAGCACAACGCCGGTTGCAAACAATGCCTGACGGTGCATACCGGTAGCATAGCTCATCTCCAGGGCAATATTTGCAGTCAGTGTTCTAACGGAATCGAGTGATGAAGTGGGGATATTAACGGAATTTCCTGCAACCATAATAACCGCCATAGTTTCACCGATTGCGCGGCCCATCCCTAAAATTATGCTGGCAATTATACCCGATTTAGACGCCTTGATTGTCACCATATGAATTGTCTGCCAAACTGTTGCACCGAGCGCCAATGAACCTTCCCTGTAGGACTGCGGAACAGCCAGGATAGAATCAATTGATATACTGATTATCGTCGGAAGAATCATAATGCCTAGAATAATTGCAGCAGCGAGGAGCGAAAGTCCGGGACCTCCTAAATTATCCCTTATTAAAGGCGCAAGAACCATTACACCGATGAAGCCGAAAACAACGGAGGGTATAGCCGCTAAAAGTTCGATTGTCGGTTTTACAATCCTCATTATGGTTTTGGGAACATATTCGGTGAGAAAAAGTGCACCGGCTACGCCCAGAGGTGCACCTACAATCATAGCGCCGAGAGTAACTAAAATAGAAGCGACAATCATAGGATAAATACCGAACTTCCCCAAATGCGGCTGCCAGTCTGAAGAGAAAAGGAATTCCTTCAAACCGTATTTAAAAATAAATGGAAGCCCCTCGTTTATTATGAAAAGCGCAATTAAAAGCAGCGCAGAAATTGCAGAAAAGGCAGTGGCAGCTAAAATCCGCTGGACTCCTTTTTCACTAACTAACTTCATCAATAGTCCTAAAAATTATTTTGCGGGCAGAAGTCCGTTGGTTTTAATAATTTCCTGTCCGTCCGGCGAAAGTATATAATCGATAAAGTTTTTTATTTCTCCCTGTATGCTCCCGTTAACTAAGAGAAAAATGGGTCTAACCAGCTTATATTGACCAGAGATTATATTTTCGGCAGTACTTTCAACACCGTCTACTTTTACAGCTTTAATCTTATAGTTTATTAAACCATGGGAAAGATAGCCTACTGCATTCACATCATTTGCGACAGTTTCCCGGATTGTTCCGTTTGAATCCTGAATTAAAGCATCTTTTTTGAGGCTTATATCTTTTACTATAGATTCAAAAGAAGATCTGGTACCCGATCCGGCTTCGCGGGAGACTACAGTAATCGAGGCGTCATTTCCGCCGACTTCTTTCCAATTTGTAATTTTGCCGTTAAAAATATCATGTATCTGATCGGTTGTAAGCCCTGAAACAATATTTCTTGGATGAACAATCATGGCAATCCCGTCCCGTGCCACGACGGTTGCCGTTAAATTTTTTGCTTCTTCCGGTAACTCCACCAAGTCAGCCATTCCGATATCAGCGGCGCCGGAATTTGCAGATTGAATTCCCACGGCAGAACCGCCGCCTTGGACGGTTATGGAAACCTTATCATTTGATTCCATATATGTTTCGGCTAATTTTTCGGCAAACGGCTGAAATGCAGTTGACCCGGCCATCATAATTGAGATCTTATTTTTTCCGCAGCCGATAAAAACGGCCGCAGCAATCATCATTACCAAAGAAACAGTAATTTTTTTTGTCATGAAGTTCCTATGATTTTTTTATAATAGTTTTATCTTATTTATAATTACGCAGATTTAAATGATATTAATAGGATGAAACCCCCAAAATAACTGAAACAAAATCAAATTAATCCTACAGGTAATTTACATTTAAATATCTCTCGAAAAAAATTTTTTTCTTTTAAAAGAATGAAATAGAAAGGTTATTTTTTTGAAAAGTAAATTGATTTAAATAGCTGTAAAGAAAAGATTTAATTATTCCTGGCTTCTGTAAATAATAGCCACGCAAGCTACATAATCTCTCGAATGACTCATAGATATTTTTAAACTCTTTCCGTTAGAAAGATGGGACTGAAATTTCTCGGTTACGCGTGCAATCGGCATTCCGTTCGGCTCATTATAAATTTCAATATCCTGCCAGGTTAATTCTTCTTTCTCTATTCCCGTAGCAAATGCTTTATAGATTGCCTCCTTAGCGGCAAACCTGGCCGCTAAATGCTGGTATTTGTTACTTTTTGAAAGGCAGTAGGCAAGTTCGGTTTTTGTA
>CAYSGP010000018.1:0-6687 GCA_964430095.1 uncultured Ignavibacteriaceae bacterium | reverse complement strand
GCAGCCGAAGACTACCTTAAGGACCAGGAATGGAGCAGCAATGTTGAGTATGGTTATCTCGACGGTACAATTTCCGAATGGGATGTGCCGGTAAACGGTACTGAAGAAGATTCTGTCTATTTAAATGATCGGTATGGACTCGTAACGTACAAGGTACGGGTTCCGGCGGGAATCTATAATGTAAAATTGATGTTTGCAGAAAAATATTTTAACCAGCCGGATAAAAGGATATTTGATGTCTATATTGAAAATAATAAGGTGATAGATAACCTTGATATTTACAGTCATGGATACCGCACAGCTTATGAAACAACAATTACAGATGTCTCTGTAAACGATGGAATCTTGGAAATTCATTTTGGATCTGAAATAGATAATCCGTTGATAAATGGAATTGTAATTAGTGCTGATGCAAGCGGACTGCTTTACAATGATCCGGTAAATTTAAATTCATTTACTTTATGGCAGAATTACCCAAATCCTTTTAACCCGTCAACGAAAATAAGATACACAATCCCCCACGCCGTTTCCCCCTTTACTAAAGCGGGAACTGAAGAGGGTTTTGTTACACTTAAAGTATATGATATTCTTGGTAAAGAAATAGCAACACTCGTTAATGAAAAACAATCCCCTGGTGAACATGATGTCGAGTTTAGCGCTTTAAGTCTTTCAGCCGGAGTTTATGTCTTTAGTCTTAATATGGGAAAACTTAACAAATCAAAGAAAATGATTCTTTTAAAGTGAAATCGACTATTAATTTAAAGAAGCTTCAAAAAGCTAAGTTATTAATCTTGACTTTGTTGTCATCCTTTCTAATCTCTTGTTCTGAACACACGGATGAACCGGCAAACAAAGATGAGAATGGGGTTTACCCGGGATATACTTTGATCTGGAATGATGAATTTACTGAAACCTCTCTGGATCTTTCGAAATGGAATTATGAAACCGGTACAGGAGTAAATGGAGATTTTGGAACAGGGCAGATCGATTGCGCCACAAGCCGGACTGAAAATGTAAACGTTCAGCAGGGTTTTGATAATGCAGACGGCGGATGCCTGGTAATAACTACACGGAAGGAAAATTATGGCGGACGCAGCTACACCAGCGGCCGAATTAATTCATCCGGTAAAGGTAAATGGGGAATAGGGCATAGAATTGAAGCGAGGATCCGGGCAAGAGATGTTTTATATAAGGGGCAGGGTTTTGCCTTCTGGATGATGCCCGGCGATATACCGGCCGGATATAATTATATAATGTGGCCGCAGGGCGGCGAGATTGATATAATGGAATTTGTCGGTTCAATACCATACCATAATTTAGGCAGTGTGCATTATGCATGGTGGTGGGAAAATAACCAGTGGAGAGAAGGGAACCATGGGCATCAGGGCGGTTATTATAATTACAGCCTTAAGGAAGTTCCGACAAGTAATCCGCAATACGGCGGATATCCGCCTGCACCCGGAGATGAAAATGCCGGAAGCTCAGGATTCCATATTTACGGAATCGAGTGGTTTGCAGATAGAATGGAATTTTATATCGACGGAATTGTTTATCATATACATTATTTTAATGACGGATCCGGTTTTGACGGCGGGATAACTGATGGACAGGATGAAGCAAATAACCGGACAATTAACGGGAAAAGAGTTCATATTTCCGAATATTCAAACCATTTTAATGAATGGAAACCGTTTGAAAATAATTTTTATATTATTCTGAGTGCAGGTGTTGGCGGCGATGATAACCGTACGTATGGAGGAGCAATAGTTCCTGAAGCTGTTTTCCCTTGCTCTGTAATAATTGATTGGGTACGTGTTTATAAAAAATCATGAATGGATTACTATGAAATTACTTTACTTTTTTTATGCTTGCTGCTTAATCTTTATTTTTAATTCTGTATCTGTCTATCCCCAAAACTGGCAGCTTGTCTGGTCGGATGAATTCGACAGCGCTTCCATTAATTTAAGTAACTGGACGCACGAAAGCGGGGGGAATGGATGGGGAAATAATGAACTGCAGTTTTATACAAACAGAGATGTAAATTCTTATATAGACAGCGGAAAACTTGTTATTAAAGCCATTGCAGAAAATTACAGCGGAAGGTCATACACTTCTGCAAGATTAAAAACTCAAGAAAAAAGATTCTGGAAATATGGAAAAGTCGAATCAAGACTGAAGCTTCCTTTCGGACAGGGGATCTGGCCGGCATTCTGGATGCTGGGAGAAACTATATCCTTAGTAGGATGGCCTGCATGCGGTGAGATTGATATTGTGGAAATGATTGGAGGTTCAGGGAGGGAAAATACTGTTCACGGCACTGCACACTGGGATAACAGCGGTCAGCATGCGCAGTACGGCAATGATTATACTCTGTCTGCCGGAACTTTTTCGGACGATTTTCATGTCTTTAGAATTGAATGGGATCAAAGCTTAATTAAATGGTACGTCGATAATAGTCTTTACAATACTATCAGCATTACTCCGTCGGGATTAAGTGAATTCCACCAGGAATTTTTTATTATATTAAATTTGGCTGTAGGAGGCAACTGGCCTGGGAATCCCAATTCATCCACAACGTTTCCGCAGTATCTTGAAGTAGATTACATCCGGGTTTATCAAATGACTGCAACCGGGATTGAAGACGAAGCTTCTCTCCCGATAGGATTTAACTTAGAGCAGAATTATCCGAACCCGTTTAATCCCTCAACCAAAATAAAATATTCCATCCCAACGGAGAGTCCCCTCCTTGGAGGGGCGAGGGGTGGGTTTGTAACATTAAAAGTATATGATGTTCTTGGCAATGAGGCTGCAACATTAGTTAATGAGGAACAGACACCCGGTGAGTACGAAGTTGATTTTAAACCGAATTTATTCGGGCTGAGCAGTGGCATGTATTTATATAAACTAACGGCTGGGAATTATTCCGAAATAAAGAAGATGATATTGATGAAGTAAATTATTCTTTCAATTCAAGAAAAACATCTTGCTGCTCTTTATAAAATCATTTAATTTTCGACAGCATTTTCATTAGCACGCCCTTTCAAAAGTTTCCGATCAGAATTATACAAATAATTATGGAGGAGATAATGCTTAGATTATGGTTATCCGTTTCATTTATTTTTTTTATCTGCTTTTTATCTTTTTCTCAGCAAATGAAAACAACAGGTAAAATATACAGTGAAGATCCTGCATTAAATGATCTTATTCCGGAAAATGCAGTAGTTGAAGTTCTAGCAGAAGGATTCGGCTGGAGTGAAGGGCCGGTGTGGATAAAAGATAGCGGATATCTTTTATTTACCGATATTCCTCAAAACACGGTATTTAAATGGAATGAAAAAGAGGGATTAAGCGTTTACTTACGGCCAGCCGGTTTTTCATTGGGAACAAAACCTTTCGGAGGAGACCTGGGAAGTAATGGATTATTCATAAATCCGGTGAATAATCAGCTTATACTTTGCGATCATGGAAACCGCTGTATAACTCAGTTGAATAGGGAGAATTGGTCGAAAACAATTATAATTGATTCATATGAAGGAAAAAAATTTAACAGCCCGAATGATGTGGTAATCAGCTCAAAAGGACATTTCTATTTCACTGATCCGCCTTATGGATTAATGGGTCCGGATTATCCGGGTAAAGAGCTTGATTTCTCAGGTGTTTATCATTTAACGCCGGATGGAAAGATTGAATTAATTAACAAAGAAATGGACTATCCGAACGGCATTGCTCTTTCTCCGGATGAAAAAACTTTATATGTCGCTAATTCGGGGGGAAAGAAGATCATCATGAAATTTGATGTTGCCGAAGATGGATCCGTTAAGAACGGAAGATTATTTTTTGACGCTACGGGATTTAAAAAATACGGCAAGGGAGGCGGCTGCGACGGAATGGCAATCGATCAAAAAGGAAATGTATGGGCAACTGCTCCCGGAGGCGTCATGATCTTTTCCCCGGAAGGAAAACACCTTGGAAGCATTGATACAGGCACCGAATTAGCAAACTGTAAATTCGGCGGGAAAGAGGGGAACGAACTTTTTATTGCATCTCAGAATTATTTATGCAGGGTTAAAGTAAAGGTAAAGGGAATGGGATTTTGATCTAAACCGGTTAACATTAATTTTTATTATTAAAAATATTTTTCGATTGCAGAATATCTTTTGAACTTTATCTGTGCTGCCTCGTCTTAATATTTTAAAAAGCTCTCCAATTAAGTATCTGAAAAAAATTAACATCTGTATTGGGATGCCGGAATAAAAGGAGGGAGTTTTCTTAAAACTTAAAATTCCGAAAAAATTAATAATTCCATCAATAATAATTAATCCGTTATGAAAAAAGAATCCTTAACTTTAAGGCTGATTCTAATCATTCTTCTCACATTTTTACTCCTAATCCCCCTTGCAATGATTCAATCTTTAATAAATGAAAGGCAAAGCTACAGGAATGAAGCTTTACGGGACATTTATTCAAGCTGGGCCCGCGAGCAGATTATTGCCGGACCTGTATTAACTATTGAAACAGAAATTCTTAAGGAAAATAAACCTGGGGAAAAGTCAATAGGCTCAATTAACAAACATTATTTGCCGAGCATTTTAGAAATCAATTGCGAATTAATTCCAGAGGTAAGGTACAGAGGAATCTATGAACTTGTCCTTTATCGGGCTAAAATTAAGATGAAAGGCTTTTTCGAGTATCCCGATTTAAAAGATATAGCCGGTTTTAAAGCTTCCTATGTCTCTTTTAATGTTGGTGATCTAAGGGGAATTGAAGAAAATATAAACCTTAAATGGAACGGGATTGCCGGCGATGTAAATCCGGGCTTAAAAAATAAAGATGTACTTTATAATGGATTCCATAGTAATATAAATGTAGATAACAAAAACGATCGACACGAATTTGAACTTCAGATGCTTCTTAGGGGAAGCGAGGAATTAAGCTTTATCCCCGTGGGGAAATCTACCGAAGTAAAAATTAATTCCACATGGAATAATCCCAGCTTTACAGGTTCATATCTTCCTTCTAAAAGAGAAATAGCTGCCGGAGGTTTTAATTCAACATGGAAAATAAATCATTTCAACAGGGACTACCCTCAAAACTGGGATAATAAAAATTATGAAATCTTTCCAAGTTCTTTCGGGGTTAAGCTGCTGATGCCTATCGATGAATATCAAAAAACTATGAGGACTTCAAAATACGGAATAATGATAATCATATTGACTTTTGTAAGCTTTTTTATGATTGAAATATTCAGCAAAAAAGTAATACACCCGATCCAATATTCTTTGATCGGATTATCTCTGATACTTTTCTATTCAATTCTTCTTTCAATTTCAGAATATATGATTTTTCAATATTCGTACTTAATATCTGCAGTAATGGTTATTATTTTAATCGGCTTCTATGTTAAAAGTATATATTCGAATCTCAAGATTGGCGCAATAATAAGTCTTTTATTATTAATTTTTTACGGATTTATGTACGTAATCCTCCAGCTGCAGGATTACTCTTTGCTTCTGGGAAATATTGCTTTATTCATCATCCTTGCATTGATAATGTTTATTACCCGAAAGATTAATTGGTATGATGTATTGAGCGGCAGAAATGAAATTTCGATCAATAAATGATATTCAAGGAATGAGCCCGTCATTACGGCGGGGATTAAATTAAATGAGATCTTTAAATAAAGACTATGGATGATAAGCCAAGCTTGATCCGACCCATGTTTTATTCTTGTTGAAATCAAGCCCCATCATTTTTCCTTTACTCATTCTAACCAAATTATTTACAAGCAAAGGATGATCTTTCCAGAAATATATCATTCTGATCTCTGCCATTGAGTATCCATCCGGCGTTTCAATCAGCGGAGCATATTCGATTTTTCTTTGCAAAATGTAATTTGATTTGTCCGGGATCTTATCGAGCTTTTCCTTACTTACATCAAATTCTACTCCATATCCTGAAAAAGAATAAAGCGGTTTTAATATGTAATTCTCCAAATCATCCGGGTATTTATCTAATTCTTCTAAATAATAGGATTCAGGAACAAATGAGCCATTCAAATAAGGGAGCGAATGTTTGCTGATCCTGAAGAACCAGCTAGGATGATCGGCCCACTCGGTATCCAGGTCGTCGGTGAACTTAAAATTTATTTTAATATTTTTTTTAACAAGCTCATCGTATACAACACGGTTATAGATCCTCTTTACAGGAATTTCTTTTCCATTCTTTTTATAAAATAATTTATTCCCTTTCTTTACAACATGTGATATATCAACTGTTCCAATGCCTAAAATCTCCTTTGTGAGGGCGAAATCAATTTTTGTCTTCTGTTTCAACGGCTCTACTTCCAGCAGAATCACATTCTCCGGATCTTCATCTTTTATAAGGATCTCCTTTAGAATATCCGTATAACTCTTCATATTTATTTCATTAAAATAATAAGTAAGATGATCAGGAATTGAAAAAAAATCTCTGTATTTTTCATCCAGGACAGGTTCAAAGCAAAAAGTAGTAGGGAAGCCCTGCAGTTCAATTAATTTAGGGGCAAACTCTGCGTCCTCTTTACAGACAGCAAAATCGATTTGAATAAATGCAGGATGATTGTCCTTATTAGGAATATACAGCTCACGCGGTACTGCAGTTTCCGAATTTTTCCTGAATTCTTCTGTTCTTATCTGTTCAACAATTTCC
>CAYSGP010000017.1:0-2537 GCA_964430095.1 uncultured Ignavibacteriaceae bacterium | reverse complement strand
TCCCATCCCATTATATGATGCAGACCAAGAGGAGTCATGTAGTTTACGCAATTTTCTCTGGAAGGCATCATAATTGATTTAACGGGTTCAACAACATCGGGGCGATTTGAAAATGTCATTCTTATCCATTCATCTGCAATTTGATCTGAACTCAGCTGATGATCCCATGCAAGTCTGCCGAATGCATACCAATTAGCCTGCCCGAAAAGATGTCCCGTCCAATTTCTGTCGGTGCCGATATTTGATACTCCGGCAATTCCGGTTAATGAATGTTTTTCCAGCGTGCCGTCAATTATTTTTCCTACAGTAGATCCTGCACCTTTTTCATGAGTGTCTGAATTTAGCAATTCTTCGAAGAGCGGACCTACATATACAAGCTGCGTTCCCTGTCCTAAATATTCCAGGGTGATTTGAAGTTCAGCCATTAAATTGGTATTGGGAATACCCCCGAACAATGGGTGGAATGGTTCACGCGGCTGAAAATCTATCGCACCATTTTTTGCCTGGATGAGAACATTATCTCTAAACTTTCCGTCAAGCGGTTTAAATTCATTGTAAGCCTGTTTGTGCCGGTCTTCAGGGACATTATTGTCATACACGAATGCCCGCCACATTACCACTCCGCCGAAAGGTTTTACGGCATCTGCAAGTATATTTGCACCGTCGGCATGAGAACGTCCGTAATTCTGCGGTCCGGGCTGTCCTTCGGAATTTGCTTTTACGAGGAACCCTCCGAAATCAGGAATGAGAGCATAAATTTCTTTTGCTTTATCAGCCCACCACTGCTGAACATCTTTATCCAGCGGATCGGCAGTCTTAAGCTTTCCAATGTCAACCGGAGCGCTGAACCGGGCAGTTAAATAAACTTTAATTCCGTACGGCCGGAATACATTTGCAAGAGCAGCTACTTTCAGCAAATAATCATGAGTTAAGACATAAGCATTTGCATTTACATTTGTCAAGGCAGCTCCGTTTATTCCCAGAGAGGCGTTGGCGCGTGCATAATCGGTATATTGAGGATCAATATAACCGGGCAGCTTATGCCAATCCCAGATAGAAAAACCGGCATATCCTCTTTCAACAGTTCTGTCCAGGTTGTCCAAATGATTAAGCAGACGCAATTTTATTTTAGGTGCGGAAGTTATTTGAATATTTTTTATATCCCGGTTAGTCTGCAGCATTCGTAAAAAATTAAAGACTCCGTACAAGATTCCGATATCCTGATTGGCAGTAATGATTATTCCTTTCTCCCCATTAATTTCTCCAGTGCGGATAATGAATCCTTCCGGACCGGCTTTTTTTAATTCTTCAGCAAGATCCAATCGTTTAATGTTTTTTGAGTTTTTGTAAACTCCGGCTATTAAAATTCTATCATGATCAACTGCAGAAACTTCCGGAACACCTAAACCCAGCAAACCTTCCAATCCTGTTTTAATTTCTTTTTTTGCGGCTGCTATAGTAGGTGAATCTCCTTCAATAATCCATCCGGTTATTAAATTCTTATATTCACTAAGCGTCTGCTGATCCTGGATCAAATCATAACGGAGCCAGAGTCTGCAGCCGTCGTCAGCTTTTAAGCTATGAGGAAAGAATATATAACAAAGAAAAAGCAGGATGTAAAATAAGGTTTTCATTTTTGATCCCGGGAAAATTTTACTTACATGAATTATATCTTAAAAAAATATTTATATTAATTATGAAAGTACAAAATGCTCTTCTGCACATTTCAAAAAAGACGGGAGGCATAAAATACCAACGGAAAAAATTATAGATAAAATTATTCTTTTTGAATTTTAATATACTTGAATGAGAAGTATAACAAATTTAACAAAGTTCCTGCTAAAATTGTTAAACCCCATGTTCTCGGATGATCAAAAGGGTGTGTAAAAATGTGGAAAATGTCGCCGAACAATCCGGAAGGATTATTAATAACGCTCCATGAATTCCATCTAAGGTATCTTCCTATGTAAATACCGAACCCGCTTAAGAAAAGATAAAATATAATGAAGAAGGTCGTCTTTCCTTTACCTAAAAAGCCGCTTAATACTTTTTCAATATCCATTAAGCTAACTGCCCCGCAAAGCAGAGCTGTCCATGCATAAGATAAAATCAGAATCAAATCAAACCACACAGGAGCTCTAGTGCTCATATTCAGGTGAAATAAATCTGTCAGTATATAAGGAGAATTGGGGAAGAATAAAATCCAGCAGAGAATTAAAAGAGTTAGTATTTTTTTATTTCTCTGCAGTTCATTCAATATAATTATTGAGCTGATCAGAAACGGAATGGATGCCAGAAATAAATTCCAGTTGAGGAATAAAAATTCAAATGAACCTGTATATATCACTCTGCATAAATATAAGGTAAAACTAAAAACTCCGAGCAGAAAAATTGAAATGGTAAAATTTAGTCTGCTGCTTGAAAAAAGTTTATTGATCATAATAGATAAGCGATTTTTAATATTTAGATAATAAAGAGAATAAAAAAGTTCCAATAAATATAATTTCGTACAAATATAATTCTATATTAATCCCTTT
>CAYSGP010000016.1:0-13093 GCA_964430095.1 uncultured Ignavibacteriaceae bacterium | reverse complement strand
CCTGTAATGCCTATTTTTGTAAAGATCTGACCTTCCTTTTCCAAAAATTGCTCAAACACTTCTTTCTTTTTTAAAGAGATGGATACAATAATTCTTGACTGCGATTCGGAAAACAGAGAAAAATCCTCCCGCGTTTTTATTGGAATATTTAATTCAGCACCGATAAGATTTTCTTCATTCATTATGCAGCATTCAGCCAATGCTGCGGCAATGCCTCCCTCGGAAACATCGTGTGCGGAATTAATTAATTTCTCCCAAATTAGTTTTAAAATTATTTCATGCAGTTTCTTTTCCTTGTTAAGATCAATTTTCGGAGAATCGCCGGCCATTGTATTATAAATGATTTTCATATATTCACTTCCTCCCAACTCTTCAAAATCTTCACCAAGCAGATAAATTATATCTCCTTCATTTTTAAAGAATGAAGTTGTAACATCATTAAGATTTTCAATTAATCCTACCATTCCGATAGTTGGTGTAGGATAAACTGCAGTATTCGGAGATTCATTATAAAAACTGACATTGCCGCCTGTAACAGGCGTATTAAAGATCCTGCATGCCTCTCCCATTCCTTCAACCGCTTCCTTAAACTGCCAGTAAATCTCAGGCTTATAGGGATTTCCGAAATTCAGACAGTTTGTAATTGCAAGAGGAACACCTCCCGAACAAACGATGTTGCGTGCCGATTCGGCTACCGCGATTTTTGTCCCTTCTTTCGGATTAAGATAAACATAGCGGGAGTTGCAGTCGGTTTTCATTGCAAGAGCTTTTTTGGAATCTTTAATATACATTACCGCCGCATCGCAGCCCGGACCTACAATTGTGTTGGTTCTTACCATAGAATCATACTGTTCATAAACCCATTTCTTTGATGCAATGTTGGGGGATGAAAAAATTTTTTGAAAAGCTTCCTGCAGATTTTCCGGGTAGGGAATTTTTGGGAAATCGAATGATCTCAAGTCTTTTAAATAAGAAGGTTCTTTTGTTTCTCTTTTATATACAGGTGCACCTCCTCCGAGTACAAGTTCATTAGCAGGTATTGTCGCCTTTTTTTCTCCCTCATAACTTATATTAAGAATTCCATCGCCGGTTACTTCACCTATAATTTCACAATGAAGGTCCCATTTTTCAAAAACTTCTTTAACTTTATTTTCATATCCTTTTTTCACTACACACAGCATCCTTTCCTGACTTTCGGAAAGCATAATTTCATACGCAGTCATTCCTTTTTCTCTCAAAGGCACCTTATTAAGATCGATCTTCATACCCGAATTTCCTTTAGCGCTCATTTCGCTTGTAGAGCATGAAATTCCTGCTGCACCCATATCCTGTATTCCAATAAGCCAGCCGTTCTTAATTATTTCCAGAGATGCTTCAAGAATCAGTTTTTCTGTAAACGGATCACCAACCTGGACCGACGGACGTTTTGCTTCAGATTTTTCCGAGATTTCTTCGGATGCAAAAGTAGCCCCATGAATTCCGTCTCTCCCGGTAGAGGAACCGACAATCATTACCGGATTTCCTTCTCCTTTTGCAACGGCGCTGGCTACATTTTCCCGTCTTACAATGCCTACAGCCATTGCATTCACAAGAGGATTATCCTGATACGACTCATCAAAATAAACTTCACCTGCAATGGTTGGAACTCCGAAGCAGTTTCCGTAATCTCCTATTCCCCGGACGACTCCATCGAAAAGATACCGTGTCCGGGCATCATTTATTGAACCGAACCTGAGGGAATTTAATGATGCAATCGGTCTGGCTCCCATTGTAAAAATATCGCGCATTATTCCGCCTACCCCTGTTGCAGCTCCCTGGTATGGTTCCACCGCGGAAGGATGATTATGACTTTCGATTTTAAATGCAACTGCAAGTCCGTCTCCAATATCCACCAATCCTGCATTTTCTTCGCCGGCACCTACTAATAATCTTCCTCCGCTTCTAGGCAGAGTCTTAAGCAATGCAATTGAATTTTTATAGCTGCAGTGCTCGCTCCACATTACGCTGAAAATTCCCAGCTCAGTAAAAGTGGGAACTCTGCCCAGGATTTTTAAAATTCTATCATATTCCTCTTTAATTAATCCATGCTCTTCAGCGAGCTCTAAAGTAACTATTGGTTCTTCCTTAATTAAGGTTTGAGTCATTTACTTCTTCCTAATTAAACATTAAAATCATATTTTGGAAATCACAAAAATTAAGATGATTTAATTTCATTTTAATAATGCAAATATACTTATTTATACCAGAACTAAACGAGCATAAAAATGAAAATTCACTCATTGCATCATGCACCGTTTGAAGGATTAGGGTGTATTAAAGATTGGATAGATTCCAGAAAATTTACACTTTCTTCAACCTTCTTATATGAATCCAATGATTTACCGCCGCTGGACGAATTTGATTTGCTGATTATCATGGGGGGTCCCATGGGTGTTTACGAAGAAGATAAATATCCCTGGCTGAGAAAAGAAAAAACTTTCATAAAAAGTGCAATTGAAAAAGGGAAAATTGTTCTTGGTATTTGTCTGGGTTCCCAGCTTGTAGCAGAAGTATTAGGAGCAAAAGTTTACATGAATAAATTTAAAGAAATCGGATGGTTTCAGGTTAATTTTATGAAAGAGGTTCAAAATAATTCACTCTTTAATTTTTTCCCGGATGAGTTAATTGTATTTCATTGGCATGGCGATACTTATGATTTGCCCCCAGGGGGAATTCATTTAGCTCAAAGCATAGGGTGTAAGAATCAAGGATTTATTTTTAAAGATAGAGTGATAGGGCTTCAGTTTCATTTGGAAGTAACACCGGAATCATTAAACGAAATGATTGACGGGAGCGAAGATGAGCTTGTGAAAGATACTTATATTCAAACACCGGGAGAAATATTAAACATGACTGACAATGTGGATAGGAATAATAGATTAATGTTCGAGATTTTAAATAGAATGGAAGAATCTTACTCGGGAAAACCTAAGCGGATAGAAGCAATCTGAGTTTATTGAAAAAATGCCTAATTATATGCTTCTGGATTGAAACTTTTCCGCTTGTTGTATTATATCTCAGATGCTTACAGCAGTTTGGACATTCAAAATAGACATTATCTTTTTCATCTTTCCCCAGGTATTTAAAAACATGTTCATCGCTGTGGTTAGCACCTGATGTACCGCATGCAGGGCACTTTAATTTTATATAAAACCTTCCGAACTTTACATCAAGATGGGGTTTTCTTCTGACAAGATCTCGTAAATTTTCTTCAATTTCTTCAGTTTCTTTTGCAAGCAGCTCATCTTCCAGAAGCTTTAAAGTAGAGTTGTAGCATTCCTGCGAGATCTTCCCCTCTTCTAACATTGATTCGAGCCATTTAATTTTTTCGTCCAACTTTTTCCCGTGATTCATAGGCATAATTTAGTATAATACCGGAAGGTTTTCAACCCCGGTAACCGTTGAAAAATGTAAATCTTTAGAACACCACTACACGTTTAATACATACTCAAAAACTAAAATTATGCCACTAAAACAGCTTTGAGGAACTAATTCAACTAATATTTACTAGCACAGAATTTTTCTTAAATAGAGAAAGCTTTTGTATTTTGAATCATTTTTAAACACAGATAATCAACCAAAGTTAAGGTATTCATTCCAAATTTTAAAGAGTTTGTATTCTGCAAGGACATCTTCTGAACAATATACGGCAATATCTTTAATCTTTCCTGCTTCATAAAGGTTTTTTACATCCATACCCGATACTCCTTTGGATTTCGGAGAATCAATTCCGAAAGCATGACAGTAGAAATCCAAATTAAATTTTCTGATTAATCCGAAATAAGTAAACTGCTCAAGAAGATCGATATGCAGAGAAGAATCGTATCTTTTTGACAAAAGATTTTTGCTGGGCCTGATTTTATGTACGGCAGAACGGGTCATTAAAAAAGGAATATCAAAATTCTTCCCGTTGAAAGTAATCACCTGGTCGGTAACATCGATAATCCTCCAGAAAGATTTTAAAATATCTTCCTCTTTCACTCCTTTGAAATGAACATTCTTATTCTCCAAACTCCATTCTTCTTCACTATTATTTTCATAATAAACAAATGTTTTTTCTTTTTCTACATCGAAGATCCCGAGTGCAATAACTTTTGCAGTCAGCGGATAAAGGCTTAAGTATCTGATTGCATCTTCCCTTTTTTGAGTTCTTATTTCTTCGTTCTGCTCTTTTTCCGCGTAACGCAGCAGATATTCCTGCTGACTTTCGGACAGAGATTCAAATGGAAAACAGCAGGTTTCAATATCGAAAATTATTTTCCGCATTTTTTAACCCCCAATGTTTTTATTTGTTAAACTTACTTAACAGGTCCTTAACTGCATCTTTATGTACCATAAAATCCATCATCTTAAGCTTAATATAATCCTCATGATAAAAATAGTATCCTGCATTATTACCGTCTCTTGCTCCCGCAGCTGAATCTTTAATCAGGTACCAATCTTTGCCGTCTTTCTCCAAGTAACCCGCTAAATGGATACCATGGTCATCGGTTGTAGTTTTATTGCTGAAACGGAACTGCCTTGCACTCTCATCGATATATTCGGAAGGAATATCAAACGTAGGAATAAATGCCGCATCATATTTTGAAAGGTATCCGGCTTCAGACACATCTCCGCCGATTGACATTGTGTAGCCGTTTCTTATTGCATTCTTCAAAGCAATCATGAACTCATCAAGGGGAACATTATAATAATCTTTATTGTGCCACCAGTTGTCTTCCACTTCATATTCAACCTGCTGATAATAAGGCTGCTGCATGTAAGAAAGAATGTCAACATAATCATCAAGGTTCAGGCGGAGATATTTTTCAAGATATTCTTTCGGTGTATAATTGATCCCGCCAATTTGAAATTTTTTTGGAGGTTCCAGCAGGTATTTATCAAGAATTGATTTTATTTGTATTAATGTCTCTTCTTCATTCCATACATTTTCTTCTTTTAAACCTTTCAGATATGAATCCATTTCCTTAAACATTTTTTTATGATCATGAAATTTCTGTCCGGGCAGCAGCCCTGTATAAATCTCTTCCGGGACAATGCCGTACTGCTTCCAAATTCTGGTTACGGCATTGGCTTCGGAACCTTCGCCGAATTCCGAATTTCCTTTTTCACGGATAAATCTTTCTGCTTTTGCGAGATATTCCCAATAAACGGTGTAAACTGCGGAAAGCTTTACCTTTTTATTGAACTGCCTGAAAACTTCCGATTCCAGGAAAGATGTGGTTGAAAATGACCAGCAGGTTCCCGTTCTTCCCTGGGAGACCGGTTCATTGTACCAATAACTTTTAAATTCATTAATACTTTTCGGGAAATCCTTACCTTCCGGGTCTGCCTTGAAAGATTTTTTAGCAGGCGATTCGGAAGAATCCTTAAGGTCGCCCAAAGCTTTTAGGATTTCATCGTAAAATCCTTTCCCCTTCTCGACAAAAATTCCTTTATCATTAGTTTGCTGCTGGGAAATTGCCGTGGTAATAAACAGGAATAAAAATGAGCAGATAAAAAATACTTTAGTTTTCATGAAAGACCCTTTAAGATTCATTTTTTTAAAATTTGGACATTGTTTTCAAAACCCAGTATTTTGTCATAAAATTTTTTATCAAGAGGAGCTGATTTTCTAGTTGCCGGATCAACATGTACAATTACTCCTTTACCATCGGCAATTAATTGATCACCTTTTTCAATTAGATGCTCAAATCCAAAGCTTGAGTTTTTAATATAAGATATCCTTGTATAGATAGTTAACTGATCATCGTAGCGGGCATGGTCATAATAATTAATTTCATTTCTTACCACAAAGAATAATCTGCCGTCTGAAAAAATTTCTTTCCCGCTAGTTATGCCGGCGTTTTTCATATATTGAAGGCGGGCATGTTCAAAGTAGTTTATAAATACGGCATTATTACAAACACCAAGCATATCAACTTCATTAAAACGGACGACTACACTTACTTTATGCTTGAAATCTTTAGGCGACATTTTTTCTTGTAAAATGCTTTATCTTTTTCAGCAGAAAAATACCAAATACCCATAACGATACCAAAGAAGATGCTAATGAAATTATTTGGGGATTCTGAGTGAAAAATGTTTTTTTATTTTGAATGATAACTTCTCCGGTAAGAAAAGTTTTTGTAAACATTTTTGTTTCTGCTTTTGTAATTCCGGTGGGGTCGATTATTGTACTGATTCCCCCATTTGCAGCTCTTACTACCGATCTTCTGTTTTCGACCGCACGCAGCACCGACATTTCTTTATGCTGATATGGTCCGCTTGAGTTCCCGTACCAGCTGTCATTCGTAACCACCGCTATCATACCCGCCCCTTTTTGAACAAAAGCAGTTACAAATTCCGGGTAGATCGATTCATAGCATACAAGCCCGGCAAGAAAAATCGAATCAGATCCGGAATTTTCCAATTTATCAAATGACAGCTTAAATACTGCCGTGTCTTTTCCGACGTTCCAGCCGGATAATCCTACTCCCCATTTTATAATATCGCCGAGAAAAGGGAGCTCATCAACGAAAGGAACTCTTTCTGCAAACGGAACTAATTTCATTTTTCCGTAATGTCCGACATTACTGCTGTAGGGCGAAAAAAACAGGATGCCGTTATAGGTAGAATAATAGAAATCTCCCGCCTTGCTGAATTTTGAATCTTCCGGAATATTCTGCCGGTGAAAAATTAAATCGGGTATTCCTGTTATTAAGTATACCTTATTCTTTTCAATGAAATAATAAATGGAATCGACAATTGATTGATAATTGCCGCTCATTAAATAAAAAGGTAGAGCAGTTTCCGGCCAGATAATTAATTGGACTTTTTGAGCAGCTGCTTTTCTTGAGAGATTAAGATAATCTGAAATTAATTTATCCGTGTCAATCCCTCGCCATTTCGCCCAGGGATCGAGGTTAGGCTGAATTAGTCCGACTTTTATTTTCTTGTCCGAATGTTCAAACGAAGATAATCTTATAAAACCATATACAAGTAGTATAAGAAAGATTGCAGCCGCAGAAGTAAAATGAATAATTCTATTAACAAAAATTTTTTGAGATTTGAAATTTACAATTCCCTTATATAGAAAAATATTGATATAAATAATTACCAATGTTAATCCCAGAGCACCCATTATATCGGCAATCTGAATAAAAGAAATGAAATTAGATAATCCGTTTCCCAAAGTAAGCCAGGGAAAGCTTGCATCGGTAAGCATATAAAGATATTCATAAGTCACCCAGAAGCAAGGGAAAAAGTAAATTGAATATTTTTCCGGGAAAATTTTCCTCGAAAAATAATACAGCGTTGAGGCAATTAATAAAATCAAAGGATTAAAAAACAATAACACCGCACCTGATATCATTAAAAAAGGATCTGCTGATTTCTGCCAGCTTCCCACCCAGTAAAGCGTAATTAAGCAGAAAACAAAAAATGCAAGGTAGGAAGCGCGATTAATTTCCAGCAGGGTTTTCTTTTTTTCAATAACCTTGAAATAAGGAACAAATGCTGCGAACATCAGAAGCGGAAATGGAAATGGGAACGGGGGGAACGAAAGCCCAAGCATTGCCCCGCTTAGAATCAAGAGGAGTCTTTCTTTCCTTCTTTTGGCTTTTTCTTCCAGGGTAAGCAGAGATTTATGAAAAAAATTTATTTTAAACTCCCATTAAAATTATTAATATTTTCGAATTAAGGCTGCCTGTTTTTGATTCGTTTTTTCTGCCAAAAATATTTTGCCGCAAAAAATAATATTACAATAACAGTAATTACAATAACAATTTTATTGTACTTGTTTAAATAAAAATCCACTTTCCCTACGTTATCTCCGAAAATTATTCCGAGATAAATAATAATTGTATTCCACACAAGAGCACTGACTGCTGCCAGCGCAGCTGTTTTTTTGGCTTTCAGTTCACTTACTCCCGCAAAAAAAGATATAACCGACCTTGTGCCGGGCATAAACCGGTTTGCAAGAATGACAAAGTAGCCGTACTTAAGAAACCATTGCTCGGCTTTATCAAGAGCGTCAAGAGAGATAAATTTTATTTTTCCAGCTCTCAGAACTTTTTTGTCCAGCATAGAACCGATATAAAAAAGAGTCATAAAACCAAGCACGCTGCCTATAGTTGTCACTAAAAGAGTAGGAATAAAATTTATTGCCGACTTGGCAATCAAGGAGCCTCCGATTACAACAACAACATCGCTGGGCGACGGCGGAAATACATTTTCAATAAAGGAAAAGAGAAAAAGGACTACATAAATCCAGAAAGGATTAAGATGCGAGATATGAGTTAGAATTTCTTCAATCATGCCGGGTATTTTCCGAGATTAATACAACTGCAAATGCAGCGATCCCTTCCTCCCTTCCGACAAATCCCAGGTGCTCAGTAGTAGTAGCTTTAACAGAGACCTGCATAATATCTATTTTCAGAATTTCAGCAATTCTTTCTCTCATTTTTCTAATATAGGGAGAAAGTTTCGGTTTCTGTGCAGTTATTACAGAATCGATATTCGAAACGTTATATCCTTTTTTAATTATAAGTTCCGAAACTTTACGGAGGAAGAGAATGCTGTCGGCATTTTTATATTTAGGATCCGTATCGGGAAAATAATTCCCTATATCCCCTAAAGCCAGCGCTCCCAGCAGTGCATCGCAGACCGCATGGAGAAGAACGTCGGCATCAGAATGACCTTCCAAACCTTTTTCAAAAGGAATTTCAACTCCTCCCAAAATGAGTTTACGGTTTTCCGCAAAGCTGTGCACATCGATGCCGATCCCTGTTTTGAATTCCGGATTCAATGTCTTATCTCGAAAGTTTTAAATTCATTCTTAAATTCTTCCCAATTAATTTTTGCATTTTTTACCGCAGAATGAGAGGGACCTATTTTCATTTTATAGAATAGTTCTTCAATCAAAGTTTTTTCACCTTCGACTGCAGCCAGGACTTCGCCGGTATATAAATTTTTTACATATCCTTTTAAACCAAGCTGCTGTGCAATTTTTAAAACATACCATCTGAATCCCACGCCCTGTACAAAACCGTTTATAATTATTTCTGCGCGCTTTAAATCTTTATCCACTTCACTGTTCATTTGGAGTTTTTAACAATTCCGAGGCTAAAAGTCCTGTAAATATAAGAATACAGCCTATAAAGCCAAAGAAAGAGATCGTTTCATGCAGAATTATAAAAGCAAAAAGAGAGGAAAAAATAGGTTCGAAAGAAATTATAATTCCTGCCTTTGAAGGTGTCGTATATTTTTGAAACTTTGTCTGCAGTGTGGAAGCAATTACGGTTGCAAGGATAGAAGTGTAAAGGAAGGTGAACAAAATATGTCCGTTAAAATTAAATTTTATATTTTCAATTCCAGCTGCTGAAAAAATGAATAAAGCTCCTGCTCCCAATATTCCGGTTAATGTTATTTGAATAAAAACTAAAGGCAGGTATGCATGTTTCTTGCTGATTGAGTCCAGGTAGACAATGTAAGCAGCATAAAAAACCGCGCATAATAATGTAAGAAAATCTCCGAAGTTGAAATTTGAGCCGAGTTCATAAAATACCTGCAGAAGTGATTCACCTTTACTGGAAAGGAAAAGGAGTCCGGTAATAACCAATAAAATTCCGATTATGCTTCCTTTACCCGGAATTTTTTTTTCAATAATTACCTGGCAGAAGGGAATAAAGATTACAAAGCTGCCGGTAATGAAAGCTGATTTTGTTGCCGAAGTATACTGCAGTCCTGCAGTCTGTGTTGAAAATCCTAAAAAATAAAACAGGCCTAAGATTAAGCCCCCTGCTAGTGCTGTTCTGTCAGTTTCCTTAATAATTTTTTTCAGGAAAGGGAAAAGGATAAGAGAGGCGAGAAGGAACCGGATGGTGACAAAAAGCATCGGGGAAATATCCTGAAGAGCAGTTTTAATTATTACGAATGTTGCTCCCCAGATTACAGTAATAAAAAGAAGCACCCCTTCTGCGGAATATTTTTTCATCTGTCAGTCTTTTCGCTGTGAATAACCGAATTCTTTCAGAATTTTTTCATCCGAGCGCCACTTATTTTTTACTTTAACTCTCAATTCCAAAAATACAGGATGCTGCAAAAATTCCTCTATGGATTGCCGTGCAGCTTCACCAAGTTTCTTGACTGCACTTCCGCTCTTTCCAATAATAATTCCTTTCTGACTTTCTTTTTCAACAATAATTTCAGCACTTATATAATTTTTTTTCTCTTCCCTTTCTTTAAATTCAACAACTGAAACTTCTGAGCTGTAGGGAATTTCTTCCTGATACTGCTCAAATATTTTTTCACGTATAATCTCGGAAACAAAAAACCTCTCTGTTTCTTCAGCTATAATATCGTCAGGGTAATATTTCGGGTGCTCAGGTAAATTTAAGATCAAGCTGTTCAATACTTCACCTAAATTAATTCCTTTTGAAGCCGAGATTGGAATAATTTTGTTAAATTGTTTTGAAGCCTCCAACTTAATCAGGACTGTCTTTACACGATTCTGCTCCAGAAGATCTATTTTGTTCAGAAGAAGGATAAGAGGTTTTCTGCTTTTCTTAATCCGCGATATAATCTCATTATTCAGAGACTTTTCAGCATCCGGATCAGCTGCGAGATCAATAATTAATAAGATTACATCCGCATCTTTAATTGCTGAATTAACTGCCTCCATCATTTTTTCCTGGAGCAGATAACCTGGTTTTATAATACCCGGCGTATCGAGAAAAATAACCTGGTACTCGGGATCCGATAGAAGGCCCAAAATTTTTTTCCTGGTTGTCTGCGGCTTATTTGTAACTATAGAAAGCTTTTGGCCGAGCAAAGTATTAAGCAGAGTGGATTTGCCGGAGTTCGGCAGTCCGACTATGGCGGTATACCCGGATTTATGATTCATTTTATTAATTTTTATTTATAAACCTTCGACAAAAACGGCTGTTCCGCTTGCGCTTACCATCAGCATATTCCCGCCTCCTCCGCCTATTGTTTCATAATCCAGGTCTACTCCGATAACCGCATTACCCCCCATACTCTGGGCCTGCTGAACCATTTCCTGAATTGCAATCTCTTTGGCTGTCCTAAGTTCTTTTTCATACGCCGCCGATCTTCCGCCGACTATATCTCTGATCCCGGCAAAAAAATCTTTAAAAATATTTGCTCCCATAATAGCTTCACCGCTGACTAAACCGATATATTTTATAATTTTTTCCCCCTCGATATTCGGGGTAGTGATAACAAGCATCGGACCTCCTTTGATATTTAGTATATGATGCAAATATACAAATACAGAGTTTTAATAGGAAAATATGAAAGGAGAAGTGAATAATGAGATAAGAACTAATTAGAATGAATGAATGAATGGATGAATGGATGAAAGACAAAATCATTCAACCATTCCACGCAAACCCCGCAAGCGGTCAAACGCGGCAGGCGGCAAAGCCGGCAACCAAGTTAAACGTTAATGGTTAATAGTTAATCGGCGAGCGTTGCGACAATTAACGATTAACGATTAACTTTTAACAATTAACAATATCTTGACCAAATTTGGCAATATATTTTTAAGGATATCATTCAGTCAAATGTTTAACCCGAGTAAGATTTATTTCGGCTGTTTAGTCTTTAAGTTTTTTTGGAATTCAAAAAAGAAATAGCTGAAGATAATTATTCCTAAAGATAGAACGGACCCGAATATGGAAATACCGGAACCGGAAAATATACTCCGTATTACATGAGCTATTTTTTCCGAATAGGAAAGAATGGTCCGGTTCAGTTCGATCGGGGAGGAGACAGATACAGAATTTATAATTATTGAAGCAGCAAATCAGGCTAATGCAAGACTTAATAAAACAAAAATAGCAGAAACGGAATAGATAAAAACTGTTTGTCCTTTTTTTGATTTAACCTTGCTATAAATCCTGCTCATAATAAGAGATGTGAATACCGCGGAAGGAGAATATTCTTTCATCTCCTTTAGACTTAAATGAACTGCCTGCAAAGCCCTAAGTCTTTTTCTAGCTTCATCCGATCCTTTTAATATTTCATGCACCTTCAGCAGCTCGGCATGTTCAAGTTCACCGTCCAAATACTTATTTAAAATTTCATCACTAAGCTCTATCATGACAATTCCTCTATGTAATTCTTCTTAAGCACAATATCTTTTAACGCATTGCGGGATCTGTGGAGCAGAACTTTGACGTTTGCAACCGAAGTATCCATCACTTCACTTATTTCTTCGCAGCTCATTCCCTCAAGGTAAAAAAGATTTAAAACCGATGAATATTTTGAAGGGAGCTGCTCGACTAACTTATTGATAAATTCGGACAAATCTTTTCTTTCCGATTCATTATAATCGTTTTTGCTTTGAAGTGTAATATATTCATCAATTGAATTCATTTCATTTTCAATTTTTCTTTTCTTCTGCGATATTCTAGTTAATGCCGTATTGTAGACTATCCTGTAAAACCATGTTGAAAACTTGGATTCTCCTTTAAAAGAATCCAATCCCCTGAAAGCTTTCAAAAAACAATCCTGAAGAACTTCTTCAGCTTCCATATTATTTTTTAGCATCCTCTTCAATAAAGAGAAAGCTTTATTCTTATACCTGTCAATTATGATCGAATAATCTGTGCTATTTCCATTCCTAACAGATTTAATTATCTCAAGATCGGAAAGATTTTTCATTTAATTATTTGACCTTACCTTTTTAAAAAAGGTTACATTCCGCAAAAAACATGTTGTGAAAAACATATGCTTTAACGGAATAAAAATCAATTATTTTTCAAGGATTCTCAATTAGCTGTACTTAATTAGTATCTGTTGTAACCTAATTCTTAAGGCATTAGTCATAACTTGCAAATGTTGGAACATCACGGCTTTTAAGAATAAAAAATCAAATCTTATAAAAAATAGGTGAAAATATGGCTGAAGGAATAATTGCTTTGTTTATCCCAATAATATCAATGCTGGTTATCGGCTTGGTGCTTGTAACTTTTTTTTACTTCAGATCAAAAGAAAGACAGCTCCTGATTGAAAAAGGAATGGAAGCCCAGGCAATCAAAGAACTTTA
>CAYSGP010000015.1:0-3629 GCA_964430095.1 uncultured Ignavibacteriaceae bacterium | reverse complement strand
AAAAAATTAGCTTTAAAACAAAAGAGATGCAACCTCCTGTACTCTCTCTTTTAGTAAAAGATGGAAGTCAGTCAGATGCTCTAAATCTTTATCATTTAATTTTGATAATTATATCCATCCGTTAATTTATTTTTTTAATCTTTTCTTGAGCCATCCGGGGTAAATCATTGTTCCCATCAATAAATTTCAGATTGAATTTCATTTTTGAAATCCGCCAGTTATTATTTCCAAATTTAAGCTCAAAATCATAGCTGCCGACTACTGTCCAGACATTATTCTTGGATTCATTTGCCAAATAATGCATGGCTATACCATAGCAGAAGACCTTAGCTTTTTTTGAATCCGACTCTACTATATAATTTCCAAGCTGATGATGAGTTTTATCAAATCCGGGCAGCAATCCTTTCCATGAATCAATTATTTGAACTGCAGTCAGATTTGCCGGCTCACCTCCTGCCATTGAGGTATAATCCAGCAAAACACTATTATCGAATAATTTTTTTACTGATTCCCAATCCCTGTTGTCGACTGCAATAAAAAGCTTATTGACTGCCTCGATTATTTCTTTATTCATTTTATTCCCTTCATTAGAATCATAGTTATAATTTGTTTAAATCCATTCTATTTGAAAAATTCATCATATTTAATTTTTCGATAAAAATTTTTTCCCAATTTATTTTTGAGAGCCAAAGTATTTATTAAAGAACTCTGATGCCAGCTTAGATACTTCTTCCAGCTCCTTACTGCGCTGTGCTTCAGGTATTTCCCTTGTATAATGTCCCAATTCTCCCGGTAATGTAATCAGCTCTGCATTTTTGATATACTGTGAATACCGTTTCGCATTGTTATCGGCGGGTGCAATTATATCTTTATCTCCGACTACAATCCTTACCGGAACACCTATATCTTTTAAACCATCTTTAGTAAATCCATATCCGACAGCAGGAGCAAGTGCAAATACTACTTTTACTCGATCATCTTTAAATGAATTCTCTGCCCGTTTTAAAGATTCTTGAATTATAGTATCGCTTTTTGATAGTTCAATATATCTGTTTATAGACAGCATAAGCTGAGGAGGAGGCGGAGGAGCATTTTTATGAAGAGAATCCGGATTAAGCCTTGCTCCGGCAATCCATATTGCAGCTGCGCCGCCTAAGGAAAATCCGGCGGAACCAATTCGTTCTGTATCAATTCGTCCGGCAAAGATTGAATCCGATATAATATTGTTTAAAACAATTGATAAATCTTTGGGCCTTTCCCAGATGCAGAAGTCAGTTAAGGTCATCGAACCTTTTTGCCTCTCTTCTTCAGCTGTTCCATTGTGGCTGATTGCTATGGTGATGTATCCATGCAGAGAAAGATAATTTCCCAGCCAGCGCATGCTTAATGCATTTTGCCCGGACCCGGGTGATATTAGAATGAGCGGATATTTGGAAGATTGTGAAGATATTTTCCCATCCTTTAAGTAGGTGACTTTTGTCCCTCCGTCGTTAACGAATTCTTTTACACCCCCGCTGTCGCTTGGGTACCAGACAATTACACGCACAGGTCTCGGTCCGGTCCCCAGCCAGTTGCTTCGCGTGCTGTCTTCAAATTTCCGGGTTGTTGTTCCAACCGTTTTTTCTCCGGGCAGATAAAAGCCTAAATTTTTAGTTCCGTTGTCTTTTGGGCTGTAACTTTGGGGAATTATAAATAAAAGAGTCAAAAGATAATATTTACTTAAATTCATCGTCAAGGTTTTTAATTGAAAAAAATATGAGAAAATTTTAAATTGAAATTATGCAAAGACCGGTATCCGGCTAAAGATGTCACCGCCTTTTAGCGGGATCATAATTTGTAATGATTTGAAATTTCCTTTTAAAAAATTCTTGATACTTGATACCGGATTACTTAACTAGTACCTGGGATACTGATATACCGCAGTTCGTAATCGTAATCTTACACATAATCTTGCCGAAAAAGATGGAAGTATAATGGATCGATTACGATTAAGAGCACGATTACGATTAAGACCCTATCCGGTATCCTGTATCTGGTATCAAGCATTCACAATCATGAATCCGCTACCTGGATTCCATCATACATCATCCCTCATCCATCAAACATAATCCAGCATCCAGCATTCAATTTATGAAGCTAAAATCGGAACAATCTCCGTCTGCTTTTTGCTTCCGGTGGCAATTACATCTCCATCCGGATGAATGTAAACATCGATTTCGCTGCGTACTCCGAATTCACCCGGAAGATAGATCCCGGGCTCAATAGAAAATGATGTGGAAGGCAGGATTAACCTTTCATCCTTAGTTTCATAGTTATCCAAATGCGCACCGCTGCCGTGCAGTTCAGTCGTAATTGAATGCCCGGTCCTGTGAATAAAATATTTTTCCATTCCCTCATTTCTAATCACTTCACGGGCGGCGTTATCAACTTCATAACCGCGCAGCTCTTTTTTTTCCTTCATTCTTTTTGAAACTAAATCAAATGCGGCATCTCTTGCCTTAGCAACAATCCTGAAAATCCTGGTATGTTTTTCCGGGACTGCATCGGCGACGAACCCGACCCAGGTTATATCCGCCCATACTGAATTTGCTTTATTTAATTTTGCCCACAGATCAATTAATACAAAATCTCCGTTATGGATCGCTTTATGTTTGCCTTTATCAGGTGCATAATGAGGATTCGCACTGTTTTCATTAACTCCTACAATCGGCGGAGAATCGGTAATAAAATCCCTTTTATTGAATTCATGCATAATGAACTGCTGGACTTCGAATTCATTAGTGACATTTAAGTTTGAAATTTTTTCTCTTATAAAACCGAATGCTTCATCAACAATATCATTAAGTGCGTATGCGACAATCCTGTTTTCCTTGTACTGACCATCCGTCCATACAGCATCGAACATTGATATTAAATCCGCACTGCTTACGATATTGACTCCGTAAGATTTTATCTGTTCAAATGTGCCGGCATCAACTTTAGAAACGTAAGGTATTGCATTATTTGGAGAATATTCCATTGCTATTGTTTTCATCTTCTTTATTGTATCTGCAAGATGTTTTGCGAGAAGATCGTGGCTGGAGTAAGTAAGCTTTTCTCCCGGCAGGTGATCCAGGTGCCCTGCTTCTATTGCCATTACAATTTTTACGGGGTTACCTTCTTTGGGTATAAGATAATAAAAACGCCTGGTGAGATGGGCACTCGGAGGTATATCTAAAATATTAATAGCAAATTCATTCGAACCTCGGAAATCATATAAGAGCCATGCATCGATATCATTTTTTTTTAAAATATCCTGGATTCTGTTTAAATTAAATTTTGCCATTGTATCCCTCCAAATATTTTGCGGTATTATAAACTTAAGCTTTTTTAAAATAAGATTGAAAGAAAAGAGCACTATTCAAAATCAACTATGCCAGGAAACAAAGTCATTTCTTACGGTTAGATTTTAAAACTCCTGGTAAAATTGAAGAATAAAAATAACAATAGTAAATTTCTATAGTAATTAATCTCTTATTTGACAGATAAAAGTTTTTTGCCGTTAATTATTTCTAAAGGAGTGACAATGAAAATCTTTTTTCTTTCCATTTTAATATTTCTTACAGCAAGTCTTTCCTTCACGCAGACAA
>CAYSGP010000014.1:0-5135 GCA_964430095.1 uncultured Ignavibacteriaceae bacterium | reverse complement strand
ACCCTCGATTTCGGATCGTGGAACAAGAGCCGCGACAGAATCAATTACAATTACATCAAGTGCATTGCTTCTTACAAGCGTGTCAGTAATTTCAAGCGCCTGCTCTCCGAAATCCGGCTGGGAAAGGAGTAGATTGCTAGTATCCACTCCCAATTTTTTTGCATAATTAACATCGAGTGCATGTTCCGCATCTATAAATGCCGCAAGCCCGCCGGTTTTCTGTGCTTCGGCAATTACATGAAGACACAGTGTGGTCTTTCCGCTTGATTCCGGTCCGTAAATTTCCGTTACTCTGCCTCTAGGGATACCGCCGATTCCTAAAGCAAAATCCAGCGATAATGCCCCGGTTGAAATAGCTTCAACCTGTGCAACCACTCCATCTCCTAACTTCATTATCGAACCTTTTCCGTAGGTTTTTTCTATGCTTGAAATAGCATCTTCAATTATTCTTAATTTTTGTTCCCTGTCTGCCGATTCGTTTTTAGGGGATATAGTTGATTTATCAGTACTCATTTTTCCTCCAGATCATTTTAAAATAAATTTTTTTAATTCGGTGTATTTAGATCCCGCTGATGTAAGCTCGCTCTTAAACAAAATTATTTCATCAGCCGTAAATTGAATTCCCGGGATAATAAAATCCTCATAACTTTTAATGAAATTTTTATCGACAAATTTTTTTATTCTCATTAATGTAAGATGCGCTTTAAATTCTTTTTTTTCCATCAGGATGCCGAATTTTTCAAGCTTTGTATTCAATTCTTTTACAAGATTAAAAACCATATCATCAATGGATAATCCAACCCACAATATTTTAGGTTCTTTATTCTTAAAGAAAAAACCGAAACGGGTAAGGCTGCAATTAAATTTTCGATAATCCCGGATAAACTCCAATTCACTAATTACCGGTTCAACCAATTTTTCTTCTCTTTCGCCGATAAATTTCAAGGTCAGGTGGATTTTATCTTCAGGCTCCCATTTATAATTATGATAACCGGGGAATGCTTTATTCCGCAGTTCAATAATCTCTTGTATAACCGGATCAGGAATTTTTAATGCAACAAAAAGCCTAATCATCTAACGGGATACCGAGTAATGATCTTCTCACCATTTCCAAAGCAGCGTAAGCAGTTCTTTGTTTATTCAAAAGCCGGTCTTCACCGAATTGAAATCTTTTTGCCGTACACTGTTTATCATCGCTGAAGCCGATATAAACCAAGCCAACAGGTTTACCGGGTGCAGCGCCCGTTGGTCCCATAATTCCTGTTACCGAAAGCCCGATATCAGTCCCGCTGATGGATTTAATTCCTTCCGCCATCTGCCTGGCAATTTCGAGGCTGACGGCACCATGTTCCGCAAGTGTATCTTCATTCACCCTCAGCAATTCCACTTTTGTGGCATTACTGTATGCTATAATTCCGCGTTCAAAAAAATCACTGCTTCCGCTTATGTTTGTCAGGAGATTTGATACATGTCCTCCCGTACATGATTCAGCGAGAGCGATTGTTAATCCCCTATCCTTCAGCAGTCTGCCCACAACTTCTTCCAGGGTTTCATCTTCACATGCATAAATATACCTGCCGGCTTTGCTCCGTATTTTTTGTTCTACTTCGCTGATTTTATTCTTTGCCGCTTCTTCATCTTTTTCCTCAATGGTAATCCTGAGTTTTACGCCGAATTGACTGGGAAGAAACGCAAGTTTTGAACCATCTAATAATTCATCGAGATTCCCAAGCCTCTCATATAAATTTGATTCCGGGATGCCGGTTGTCTGTAATGTTCTTCTCAAAGTAAAAGTGTTTAAATTATGAATCTTTTCCTTCAGGTTGGGGATTACAAAAGATTTCATCATCGTAGCCATTTCAAACGGAACACCCGGCATTGCAATAAATATCTTTTCTTCAATTTCAATCCAGTAGCCGGGGGCAGTACCGCGTTCATTCCGGATTACTTCTGCAATTTTAGGAACTAGTGCCTGGTTTTCATTTACTTTTGTTAATTCTCTCCCTCTTTTCTTGAAAAGATTTTTGATATCATCCAGGACTTCTTTGCTGTTTATGAATTCGGTATTAAAAAATTTTACTACGCACTGACGTGTGATATCATCGTTGGTAGGACCCAAACCGCCCGTTACAATCAGGAGATTATTTCTTTCCCAGCATTCCTGGAATTCTTTTAAAATTGCATTCTCATCATCTCCCACTACAGAAGCCTTTTGAACATTTATCTGGAGCTTGGAGATTTCCGTTCCTATGTATGCTGCATTCGTATTTAATGTCTGCCCAATTAAAATTTCATCGCCGATTGTGATTATATGAGCATTCATTCAATTCCTTTGAAATTAATCAATAAAAGATAAGCAAAATTATATGAATAATTGCTAATGAATAAAGCCCGGAGACAATATCGTCCATCATGATGCCTAAACCGCCCTTAAGATCTTCCAGTTTTCTTGCGGGAAAAGGTTTAATGATATCTAAAATACGCCAGATTACAAAAGCAAGTAAAGGAATTAAAAATGTATTTTTCGGAACCCACAAAAGAGAAATCCACATCCCTGTGATTTCATCAATTGTACATTGAGAAGGATCTTTTCCATACAGCTTTTCAAATTTTCCGCCTGCATAAATACCATATAAACTAAAAAGAATAATTGCCGGAATCAATATAACAGGTTTTTCAAATCCAGGTATGTAATAAAGAATTAATCCTGCCATACTTCCGAAAGTGCCGGACACAATCGGAATATAGCCTGTATAGAAACCGGAGCCCAAAAGTTTTTCGAAAAAATTAAGCTTCACTTTTAATTAACCTCATTATTAGGGATTTATTTTTGTATAAGTAAGATGCTCCGGAATGAAAGGTAACAGCAGTTATGAGTAGCATGGTATAATAAATAAAATATTTATTCAGCAAAATTGAAAAGAGCTCCTCATTCCCGGCATAAATTGATGGAGTAATTCTGCCTACGTAAACAATCAGCAGATAGTAAAGGAATGCCATCTGTATAAAAGTTTTCCATTTTGCATAATAGCTTGTGGTGAAAGAAATCTGCCTGTACTCGGCATAAGCTCTGAAAGAAGTTACAAGCAAATCCCGTAAAATAATTATCAGCACCATCCAGAGCTCCAGCATTCCTAAAAAAACAAAACCAAGAAAAGCAGCAGAGGTCAGGATTTTATCAGCAAGCGGATCCCAGAATTTTCCCCAGGAAGTGATATAATTAAATTTCCGTGCAAGCCATCCGTCGTACCAGTCAGTTAATGCAGCAATAAAAAAGACTCCTAGAGATATTTGCTTTAAAAGCGGGTCTTCAGCCAAAAAAAGAAATAAAAAGACCGGCGTTAATATTATTCTTAATATGGTTAATTGATTAGGAAGTACCATAATTTGATTTTAGGTCCTCACCCAGCTTCTTCAGGTAAGAAAATTCATATATGCCCGTGTTATGTCCGTCCTTCCAGGTTATGCTTACAGCATAGCTGCCGACCTGATTTATCCCGGAAATCTCAATTTGTATTTTATTTAATATCGGTATATATGTTTTGCTTTGCCTTTCTCTCTCGGTTACGCAAGTCGCACACGGACATAGTTTTCTAAGCGTTTCAAGCTTGATTAAGGATTCAGAATCGTCATTCCATTTAATATAAAGTTTCTTCTTTTCAAGAAGCTTTATTTGAACGGGCTCCATTAAGAAATTTTTTCGCCTGTTAATCTGTATAGAACTTCCAGATATTTTTCGCTGGTCTTCTGCAAAATTTCTTCGGGAAGCATTGGCGGAGGAGGCTGTTTATTAAAATTAATTGAAATCAGGTAATCGCGTACGAACTGTTTATCGAAGCTTTCCTGCGGTCTTCCCTTTTCATATTTATCATTGGGCCAGAACCGGGAGGAATCCGGAGTCAGCAGTTCATCCAATAAAATAAGATCATTTTTATAATAGCCGAATTCCATTTTTGTGTCTGCAATAATAATTCCTTTTGCTAAAGCAAATTCCGAAGCCGAATTGTAAACTCCCAATGCAGCGGATTTAATTTTTTCAATCGTTTCTTTATCAGCAATTTTCTCGGCATCGTGAAGTGAAATATTTTCATCATGCAAACCGACTTCGGCTTTTGTAGACGGAGTAAAAAGCGGAGTGCTTAATTTTTCAGATTCAAATAATCCTGCAGGCAGCTTAATTCCCGAAATCTCTTTTGTCCTTTTATAATCTGCCCAGCCCGACCCGGAAATATACCCCCGTACAATGCATTCAATCGGAATTACTTCTGCTTTTTTTACAAGCATAGATCTTCCCTCAAGAGAATCGGAATACTCCTGGAATTCCTTGGGAAATTCTTTAACATTTGTAGTAATCAGATGATTCGGAACTATATTACGGGTATAATTAAACCAGAATGCCGAAATTGTATTCAATACTTTTCCCTTAAATGGAATTCCCTGCGCCATAATAACATCAAATGCAGAAAGCCTGTCGGTAGAAACGATCACAAAATTTTTTCCTGCATCGTAAATATCCCTCACTTTCCCTTTTTTAACCAATGAAAGTCCGGGGAAATTAGTTTCCAGGATAACTTTTTCAATCATAAAATTCCAAAATTTTAATTTAGTTAATATACTTACCTGCGGAAGTTTTTACAACTTACCGAAAAACCTTAAAAATTTATCATTTATGGTATATGGTTTGCGTCATTACCTTAACAGTACAAAAAGGATTCTGTATTTATAAGCTGAATATGAAGAAAAAAAAATAAAACAATGCAAATATTTCTAAAAGGATGTAAAAATGTTAACAATATTTATATACTGTACCCTCTGTCTCATCGCTTTTAATTCAATTGCAGATTTAATATTGTCTTCTCGAAGAACAGTTAGGGTAAAAGGTAAATATTACCGTAAGACAAAAGTTAATTAATTTAAAAAAAACGCATAATCTATATGAAAAAGTTATTTAAATTTTCGGGCTGTTTGGGTACAATAGTTATTTCCGGTATCTTGATTTTTCTCTATCTTTCTTATGAAAAATCCCTCACCGAGAAAGAAGTAACTATTAAAGTTATTGATATATCTAAAACTGAGGACAATGCCTATCTTGTTACCACAAAAAATGAGATCTTCATCAATAAAGATAATTCCTT
>CAYSGP010000013.1:0-14470 GCA_964430095.1 uncultured Ignavibacteriaceae bacterium | reverse complement strand
ATCCTTTGTTCTTTAATTATTTTGTTGAAGGATGTCAATTTAATCCGGTAGAATCTTTAACGGAGTAGAATGAATCTATTAAAGGAATTCAAGCCGAATGCAAATGTCAGCGAAGCGGAATATAAACGCCTCCTCGGTTATCCTTTTGATCATCAGCTTTCGGGAAAAGCACGGGAATTGGCGGATTGGGCAAGAGATTGGTACAGCCGAAACGGGTATCCATGGATTTATTCAATATTACTTGAGAATTTAGAATATGAAAATGAGATTCTAAAGATTGAAAATATTGAACTCTCCTCTAAAAGTTTATACAATCAATTTAATGAAAGCGGAGCGGATAAAGCCGTTCTTGCAATAGTCAGCGCCGGAAAGGAATGTGAAGAAAATGCCCGCCGGCTGTGGCAGGAAAATAAACCTGATGAATATTTTTTTCTTGAAATTTACGGTTCTGCAGTTGTAGAGCACCTGGTCTCAGCTGGCGGTTATTTTTTATGCGATTGGGCTGATAAAAACAAATCGGCAGTCCTGCCTCATTATAGTCCCGGTTACACCGGATGGAAAATTGAAGATCAAAATGAACTCTGGAAATTAATTATTAATTACAAGACGGAATTGCCCGGTGAAATAAATCTGATGGACAGCGGTATGCTGAATCCGAAAAAATCGATGCTGGCATTATTCGGAATTACTAAGCATATCGAGAAAGCAGCCGGCTTATCAGAACTTATTCCTTGTAAAAGCTGTTCATTTAATCCTTGTCAATATAGACGATTGCCGTATAAGCTTTGGCGGAGTCAGATTGAGGATGTGAATAGCTTAGTAAGCAGAAATTTATCCAAAGAGATAACACAACCTCTGCAGAAAAATGGAAATAATCATTTTCAACTGAATCACGATGCAAAATATTCTTTAAATCGGAAAGCTTTGGAGAAATGGTATAGGGAGCGGCTAAATTTAAAAATAGCTGATGATGGTTCTGTTGAAGGTTCATTCCAATACGAAGGTACAACATGTTCCAATCTCGGCCATAAACTTGAGTTTGATTATAATGTAAAGCTAAGCTCTGCAATTGAAGGATATAAAATAATTTCATTAAATTGCATTCCTTCGGATGATGGATATAAATACATGTGCGGGTACATTAAAGATGAGCAGATATTAAATGTTATTTCCAAGGAAAAGCCGCAGTTGGGAAAACCGATTGATGAGGTATTAAAATGGGAAAGGGAATCTAGTCCGGAAGGCTGCTATTGTAACCCGGAAAGCCGCAATCATAAATGGGGAATAGTGTTTGAAGTATTGCATTTTGCTCTTGTACAGCACGAAAAAAATGAAATGAATTTACAAAATTTTCTAAGAAAATCTGGAGAATTAATTATTGATTAAGCTTTGTGATATTGAAAAAGCCGCAAAAGAAAAATTACCTCCTAAGTTCAGCGATAAATCAGGGATCGGGGTTCATTATACAGATGCTATTCTGAAACCAATGAATAAAACACTTGAAGACGGAACAAGGATTTCATGCAAAAGGAAAGGATTAAAAATTAATTTAATAGTCGGATCAAAAAAAGGGGAAGGATTAATGAGAAGAATCGATGTAAGCAGGGATCCTGTAATAATGCTGAATGCGGCCCTTCAGGAGGCAGCTAGTTCAACGGGAGTTGAGCTGAAGATAACGGATGACGAAATTCTTATTTCACCTTAAAAATAATTAATACAAAATTTTATTTAGTCCTAATGAAAAAATCTTCAATAAATCAAATTAAATAGGGAATAACATGAGACCTGAACAATGGGAAACATTTAAGAAAGCAGCCCGGCTCGAAAAAATGGATAAAATTCCGATGGCTATGATCATCGATAGTCCGTGGATACCCGGTTATCTCGGTATCAGCCATATGGATTATTTTCTTGATCCTGAATTATGGTTCCAATCTAATTTAAAGATACACCTAGAATACCCGGATATTATTTTTGTCCCCTCATGGTGGATGGAATACGGCATGGCTGCAGAACCTTCTGCATTAGGCGCAAAAATTAAATTCTGGCAGAATAATACACCGAGCGAATATCATACTTTATTTCATATTGAAGATGTTGAATTGCTCCCGGAGTATGAAGTTGAAAGCGATGCATTTATGGGATTAACTTTGCATAGGATTAAAATGATTAAACAGCGCATTTTTGATCAAGGCTATATTCTGCCTTTAGCTACTTCGCGCGGACCTTTGTGCACCGCCGGATTCGTCAGAAGCACCACCGATTTTATGATCGATCTTGTTGAGAATCCCGAATATGCACATAAGCTGATCAGCCTATGCACGAATTTAATTATCGATTGGCTGAAGGCCCAGGCTAAAATAATGGGAAATACTGTTGAAGGTATATTTATTCTGGATGATATAGTGGGATTTGTAAATGAAGAGCATTACAAAGAATTTGCACATCCGTATCTGAAAAAAATCTGCGATGCATTTCCGAAAGACTGGATAAAAATTTATCACAACGATGCCGATGTAAATGCCTGCTTGGAACATCTGCCTGACTGCGGGTTTAATGTGCTTAACTGGGGTAAGCAGACGGATATTTCGGAAGTCAAGAGCCGCTTGGGGAATAGAATGTGCCTGATGGGCAACGTTAATCCTTTGGAAGTCGGAGTGCGCGGAACACCTGAAGAGGTTTTTAATGCCACTATGGATGTATTGGAAAAAAGCGGCGGAGAGGGAATCATCCTTTCTGTCGGAGGCGGAACAAGTCCTGGAATGCCGAAAGAAAATATTTTAGCAATGCAGAGAGCTTTAAATGAGTATAATTCAAAACGATGAAAAATTCCGGGTTTTTGACTGCTGATTTTTAAAAATGATTAAATTATTCTAAATAATCATAATATTAAGGAATTTAATGCCGGATTATGCATTGATGAATCAATTCTTATACGAGGGGAAAGCAAAAGAAGTCGAGCAGATGACCAAAGATGCTTTAGCCGAAGGTAGAAGTGTGCAGGAAGTTTTGAATGAAGGATTAATTGCCGGGATGAGCGTAGTGGGGGAAGATTTTAAATATAACATTCTTTATGTGCCTGAAGTTCTGATTGCAGCCCGTGCGATGAAAGCCGGAATGGCGGTTTTAAAACCTTTACTCTCTGCCAAAGATTCTAATACAAAACCTAAAGGTGTTCTGGTTATGGGAACCGTACGCGGAGATCTCCATGACATCGGAAAAAATCTCGTCTGTATGATGGCGGAAGGAGCGGGATTTCAGGTTCATGATATCGGCGTCGATCAAAGCATTGAAAAATTCTTTGCGGCTACCGAAAAATTTCATCCTGATATAATCGGTATGAGCGCTTTGCTGACGACTACAATGACTTACATGAAAACCGTAATTGACGGATTTAAAGAGAAAGGTTTGGATCATATTAAAATGGCAATCGGCGGTGCGCCCGTAAGTCAAATGTATGCCGATGAGATTGGAGCAGACGGCTACGGTTCGGATGCAAGCAGTGCAGTCGATCTTTTCCTGCACCTGGTTGGAAAAGAATAATTAATGCATGGATAATTATTAGGAAAAATTAATGGCGCATTATCAGATATTATACTGGCAGGATATCCCGGCACAAATAAAAGTATGGGATGATTTTGATGAAATAAAAATAGAGCTTTCCTCAAAGTTCGTAGCAAAAATTGATCAAGCTGCAAAAGAACAAGGATTAATTTCCGAAGATGATTACCTCAGCCAATGGAAATGGGGAGAAGAAACCGAGTATCCGGGGAATGCTCATGAAGCCGGCGAGTCCATTAAAAAAGAACTGGAAGAAAAAAATAAATTTCTCTAATCTTTTAATTAAATTTAAAAATCAATTTAGTTATAGAATTTAAAATTCAACAATCCTGATAAAAAATGAAATCAATTTTAAAAACTCTGGGAACCGGTAAGGTTCTTATTTCCGATGGTGCATGGGGGACATTCCTTCATCATCTTGGATTAGCAGTAGGGGATTGCCCCGAAATTTGGAATATAACTCATAGAAATGAAGTCTTTAGTATTGCCAAAAGCTACATTGATGCCGGTGCGGATATGATCTTAACCAACAGCTTTGGGGCTCACCCTGTAAGACTGGAGCATTACGGTCTGCAGGACCGGGCTTTCGAGCTAAACGAAGCTGCTGCATCCATTTCAAGGGAAGCAGCCGGCGAGGATCATTTTGTGCTCGGTTCAATCGGACCTTCTGGCGCTATTCTGATGCTGGGTGAAATCCCCGAAGAAAAAGTTTATGACGGGTTCCGTATTCAGGTTGAAGCTCTGCAGAAAGGCGGTGCGGATGCTGTCTGTATCGAGACAATGTCGGAAACTGCGGAAGCCTGCCTTGCAATTAAAGCTGCTAAGGAATTTACCGATCTGGAAGTTGTGTGCACTTTTACATACAACAAAACAGTTCATGGATATTACAGGACTATGATGGGTGTTTCACCTGAAGAGATGGTAGCCGCAGTTAAAGATGCCGGCGCTGATATAATAGGTGCAAATTGCGGTATCGGCTTTGATCAAATGATTGAAGTAATACATGCCATAAGGAAAACCGATAAATCTACTCCGGTCCTGGTTCATGCAAACGCCGGCATGCCGGTAATAGAAAACGGTAAAACAGTTTTTCCCGAAACTCCCGAAATTATTCGCCCTAAAATAAAAGAACTCATAAAAGCAGGTGTAAATATAGTAGGCGGCTGCTGCGGTACAACTCCAGATCATATACGCGTAATAGTTAATGAAGTAAGAGGGTGATGTCGGCTGAAAAAATTATTCCAGCTGTTTTATCTGCCATTAATTGAATTGTAATCTTTAAGAATAGTTCGAAGAAATGCCCGGGTAGTCATAGTTGTGATGATCCCGGTTTTCTTTGAAACGGCATCTTTTACTTTCTCTAATATCCGGTCGTATGTATTTAAATCCGTAAGCCTTGTATTATGCTCAAGTGCTTCTTTAACTAATTCAATTTCCCTGTCGCTTAAAGAAGTAACCTGCGGAAAAGACGGCTGATAGTTTTCGCTTACATTTGTAAAGATAGTTTGATTTAAATTCGCATCATTTCTGATTTTTATAATTGTAGTACCCGCGGCAAGATCCCCCAGCCGCTGTCCTTTCCCGCCGATTAGAATGGTGATTATTCCGATTGAACCGTATGTAAAGAATACATCTATAGGCTTTAAAATCCATCTGAGGAAATAGCTAATAAAAGTCGGCTGAGTCCCATCAATTTTTACGACTTTTATTTTTCTGATCTTTTTTCCGAAAGACTGACCATTTAAAAATGTCTCCAATAAAAGATCATAAAAAAAAACCGGGAGATATAAAATTATCCAGAATGCCAGTCCGCCGAAGAAGCCGTCAGATAATCTTAAGAGATACATTAATAAAAATAGAACAATCAAGTAGCCGGTAATAATAAGAAAATCCAGCAGCTGAGCGAGAATACGGTCTCCTATGCTTGCCAGCTCATATTCAATAGCAACGTTCTGACTGGTTTCAATTTGGATTTTTTGCATAATCCTTTAAATCAAACCGCGTGCCTTAAATTCAAGATATTTATTAATGGTATTTACGCTTAATTTTTCCGGCGGAGTAAGGATTGAATGAACTTTATAGCGGTTAAGCTCTTTAATAATCTGCCTTTTTTCAAAAGCAAATTTTTCACCGATTGTTTTCAAATAAATTTCTTCAGTATTATCCGGATTCATTTCAAGCAGTGATTTCAGCTCGGTATTTTCAAAAAATATTACTACAACAAGATGGCCGGCAGCAAGCCGTCTTAAAAAAGGAAGCTGGTTTTTTAATCCGTCAATGGTTTCAAAATTAGTGTATAAAATTATTAGGCTTCTATGAGTAACTTTTGCCAGCAGAGCTGCACATAAGCTTTCATAATCCGATTCTAAAAAATCAGTATTCTGCCTGTAAAGAAGCTCAAGAATTTTCAGCATATGTGCGGAACGGTTATCGGCAGGCAAAATAGAATTTACTTTATTTGAAAAAGTTACAATTCCGGCTTTATCCTGTTTTTTAATAGCAATATTGGATATCACCAGACTCGTGTTAATCGCATAATCTAGAAGGCTTAATCCTTTGAAGGGCATTTTCATCACTCTTCCCATATTTATAACGCTGTAAACCTGCTGGGATTTTTCTTCATCATAATTATTTACCATCAGTTCATTTTTTCTTGCAGTGGCTTTCCAGTTAATTGATCTGAAATCATCACCGTTTACATATTTTTTAATCTGCTCAAATTCCGTTGAGTGCCCGATTTTCCTGATCTTTTTTATTCCGGTATCTGTAAGCCTGTTCGAGACTGCAAGGAGCTCATATTTTCTCATCTGTATGTAAGAGGGATAAACAGAAACAGTTTTATCGCCGAAAAATTTATATCTTTTTGAAACCATATTAAGCGGAGAGCTCGCATAAATATTAATAAACCCGAAATTATATTCTCCTCTCTTAACCGGTCTTAAATTATATGTAATTATTTTTTTTTCACTTGGAGACAATTCCAATTGATGTTGAAAGTTTCTGAGCTGAAATTGGAAAGGTATTTCATCTATAATCTTTGCATTTATCTTAAAGCGGTAAAGATTTTCCAAATAGATTTTTATCTCATTTTCATCGCCGTTTGATAACCGGTTGGGAGTTTCTCTTCGTGCAAACATTCCGTTTTTATCCTTGAACAAAATAAAAATGTCGGCAAATAATAACAGAATTAATACGGTAAAAGATATTTTGGCGATAAATAAAAATAGGGGAAAGAAATACCCCAGGACAAAAATAAATACAACTGCCCATGTCCAGATGAAGAAGAAAGAAGTTAAGTAAAGCGATTTAATAAATTTCACTAACGGGGGACCTCTATTTTATCGATTATATTTTTAATTATCTCTTCTGGTGTAGATCCTTCCATCTCTTTTTCAGGGGTTAGCAATATCCGGTGCCTTAAAGCCGGAAAGACAATTTCCCTAACATCATCAGGCGTAATAAAATCCCTTCCTTTCATTGCAGCGGCGGCTTTTGCTCCGGATAAAACCGAAAGCGAAGCCCTCGGCGAACCGCCGAGATACAAGTCTTTATTACTCCTTGAACTGTAGATTATTTTGGCAATATATTCTGCAATATTCTTTTCGGTATGAATTTTTCTAACTTTGTTCCTGTAGTCCGATAGCTGTTCCGAGCTGAGCACGGGCCGGATTATGCTTAAATCATTTACATTTTTTCTGTCGTGAAGATCAAGCAGAATCTTTGTTTCCTGCTCTAAAGTCGGATAATCAATTTCCACTTTAAACAGGAAACGGTCTAATTCGGCTTCAGGCAGCCTGTACGTTCCTTCATGCTCAATCGGGTTTTGTGTAGCAAAAACAATAAAAGGCTCGCCCATTAAGTATGTATTGCCGTCAACGCTTATTTGTCTCTCTTCCATCACTTCAAACAAGGCAGCCTGAGTTTTTGCCGGTGCGCGGTTAATTTCATCGATTAAAATTATGTTTGAAAATATCGGGCCCCTTCTGAATTCGCATTCCGATTTTTTCATATTGAAAACAGATGTGCCGATTATATCTGAAGGCATAAGATCGGGAGTAAATTGGATCCTTGAAAATCCGCTTGAAATGGTTTTGGATAGAATTTTTGCGATCAGAGTTTTTGCTACTCCGGGTACTCCTTCGATCAGCACATGGCCGTCGGCAATTACCGCCGCAATTAAAAGATCAATAACATTATCCTGCCCGATGATAATTTTCTTTAGTTCATTTTTTATATTATTAACCGATTCCTGGAGCCCGGTTAATTCTGTTCTAGTTTGAAAACTATTTTGATCTTCCATATACACCTGTTTTTTTATAGAATGTTTCAATTAAAAAATTAATTTTTTGCAGCTCTTCTTCTTTAATTCTTTTACATATATCGATATAGTTTATATAATTAAAAATATTTTTAACTTCAGTTTTATCAATTCCTGATTTCAGAGAAATTTTTTCTACGGTTTCAGGATTAAGTTCATCTGTTTTTACCATATAGCGGCTTCTTAAATAATCCAGGAAAAAATTTATTTTCTTCTGTGCAATATTCTTATGATCTTTCTGCTGAAAGTAAAGCTTGCCGACTATTTTGACGAATTCAAGCGTAGTATTTTTCAGAGGAGTAATAACCGGTATAACTCTTTGCTTTCTTTTACCCTGAAAAATTATATAAACAATAACAGAAAAAATTAAAATATAGTAAGCCCATTTAAGCGGCTCCCTGCTCAAGATATATTTTAAAGGAGTTCTTACCATGGATTTATTTAACTTGTAATATTCATCCCAGAGGATCTCCAGGCCGGATGGAAGATAGGATAAAGCTTTGTGTGCATAATCGGAATTAACAGAATCGAGAAGCGTAAAATTGGTAAATGCTTCCGGTATAGTGCTCAAATAAAAATATCCGTCTCCGAAAGAAGTTCTTATAAAATTTGCTTTATCGTCTTTGTTAATTCCTAATACAACGGAGTTTAAGGTATCGTATTCGTAAAAATAGAATTCAAATTGCGACTTCTTAATTTGATAAGAGCTTTCATTTCTTAGTGAATCCGAATAAAAATTTATTTCAACTGAATCTGAATTTGTAAAGCTTATGCTTGCATTTATTTTTAGGGAATCAAAAAGTTTCCCCCTTAAATAATTTGCAGATACGAAAACATAATTTCCTCTTTCCACATAGCTTAATAATTCCCTCGAATCCAGCTCATCGGGCGAAAATTCATCATTCAAAAAGATATATCCGGAATTACTGTGTTCCAATCCGTATAAATTATTGTAGGCAGGGTAATAGACTGGGGTGATTTTATTTTCAGGAAAAATTTCCGGAAGTATTTTGTAAAGAATATAGCTTCCGTTCGGTATTTTATCTTCATTCGAAAAGCTTAATGACCAGTCAATCTCCTTGGGGGATGAAATTTTAAATATTACCAGCAGCAGAATAGTAAATCCTAAAACAAAAGAGAACCTTAAATATTTCTTCATTTTGATGTTTCCACCCTGCTGCAAAAATTCCTAAAATTTTTCTGCGTTTCATAAAAAGAAGATTCCTCGAGCGTATAATCTCCATACCAAATCCATTCAAAAATCGACGTTAGTTCTTGGAATGATTTCTTTAATTCGGCATTGAGAATTTCATATATATACTGTTTATTGGTTTTATTTATTTGCCAATCTATAAATTTATTATCGGACAGCAGCTTTAAGCTTTTTAGGTAATGATACCGTGCGGCTATTTTAAATTCTTTATTAATCAAAGATGAAGAAATAAGCGCATCAAAATCGATTTTATTAATATCTTCACACGTTTCCCTGAAAGTGGTAAAGTCTGCATCTTTAATCCCGTAAACAATATTGCCGAGTTTATTCTTGCTTAAAATAATTATTACAATTAGCAGGGCTGCGGCGGCAATAAAGTATGATAAATATTCCTGGAATATACCAAACCCTTTGGATTGAATTAATTTCATAATCTGCTCATTTATCCAAGCGGAAAGAAGCTCTAATAAATTTGACGGACCTTCAGCTTCGGTATAGTTGAATTCTTTATCCTTCTTGAATTTATTCATCGATTCTTCGGAAGGTTTTCGCAGAGTGTAAGTTTCAGTGTTGATATCAAAATCTTCTTCTGTCGAATAGATTGTATCCTCATAGTAAAAATCATCTTCTTTTACAGCAGCCCCGGGCGAACTCGGAATCGGATTGGCTGCTTCGCCGGCGCCTTGAGGAAAAGAATTGCAGAAGAAAACGAGGTAAAATACGGCAGTAAATTTCAATATTGATTCTGCCTTTTATATAGTTTCAAGTTTTTGCAGAAGACCGACTGCTTCTTTTTTTTCAATGAGGCTGAAATAATGAAATGTGATACCGATAATCGGAATGCAGTAAAACAGATGGCTGACCGATGAGATTATAGAAGTAATTATTAGTACCGTGCTGTCCAAGGCCGGTTTTCCGGAAGTACTATGCAAAAATCCTATAAACATTGCAATATACTGCGGGATTGCGAAGATAAACGAGAAAAAATATTCAATTACGCTTAAAATTAATAGCAGGGCAAAAGTAAACCACCAGTTTCCTGAAATTAATTTTCTGCAGCGGCTTACCGAATCAAAGAAAGGCAGTTTTTCTCTCATCCTTACAATAAAAATTATTGTTAATGTTATTGAAAGATAAACACAGGGAATTATTAACAGCAGTGCAAAAACAGTAACAAAACCGGTTCCTATCGAAGTGAATAGAATCATTAAGAAATCTTCTTTGGTTCTTTCCCAGACATCATTGACACTGAAATCTGCCGAATCCTTTTCAATGTACAAATTTAGACATGAATAGGTAACGGCAATAATAAGCTGAAGAGTAATAAACATCAGCAGAAAATAGATTATTGCAGTGGCTAGGAAATATTTATTGAAAGACATGCTGCCCTGGTAGAGACCCCCTGCTATTCCGGTTAAAATAATTCCGGGTCCTGCAATAAAAAGCAGCGAGAAAAACAATATTTTTAAATTCTGCTTGATGAACTCGAAAGTTGTATTTATAAGTTCCCCGAAATCCCTGATTTTTCTGAATTCAATTTTTTGATGCTGATCCATCTGCTTCCCCTTTTAATATTTTTTTTGGGTAAAGTATTACATACCATATAATAAATGAAAGAGACCCCCCGATGATTAATAAATTTATTATAACATGCATTTCAGTATGCCTTGTTACGAATGACTCTAAAAATCCGGCGGCTATGAACAACGGAATAAGGCCTACAACCATTTTTACTCCGTCCCTTGCCCCGATTACAAAAGAATGTTTCCTAGTGAATGTTCCCGGGAATAAAAAGCTTTTGCCAAGAAGGATTCCGGCTCCTCCGGCAATTACAATCGATGATATTTCCAATGTGCCGTGAATCCAAACGGTGAGCAGTGACTGTACGAGAACGTTATGCTGAAAGAAAAAATATTCAAATGCCCCGAGCATTACCCCGTTTGTGAATAAAAGATAGCCTGTACCGAAGGCAAAGAAAATTCCTGCAATGAATGCGAAGAAAGAAACCCGGATATTATTAAATGTAATTCCTAAAAACATATCCACTTCATTCATCTTCTTGTAAACAGCCATAGGATCTCCCTTCTCAATATTTTCTATGGTCATATTTACGTAGGAATCTCCTAGAATCAAGCGGATAAACTTAGTATCATTTGCAGTCGAAATCATCCCGATTAAAAAAGATATAAAAAAAATTGCAAATGAAATTTGGAGTACATCTTTGTGTTTATAAAACAATACCGGAAGATCGTGCCTCCAGAAAGTTATAATCTTTGTTTTTTCTTCTTTCTTATTCTTATAGATTTTTTGATGGACATTTGCGGCGAGAGAATTCAGGTATGCTAAAGATTTGCTTCCCGGATAAAATGTCCTGGCATAAGATAAATCATCCGTCAATTGAACAAGCAGTCCTGCGAGAGAATCGGGTTCCTTCGGTCCTTTCTCGGTCAGAAGGAGTTCAAACTTTTTCCATTTATCCGCATTCTTTTTTAGAAAAGCCGCTTCACGCACTTTAATTGAAAAATTTGTATTGTGAAAAAATAAAAAATACTTTTATTGATCTAAAATTTATAATTAAAAAAGAAAATAATATTAAATCCGATTAAAGGTCTGAAGCTAATAATAAAATTCAGTGCTGAAGAGATCTCCCCTAAAGAAGAAATTATACTCGATAGGAGTAATCTGTAATTTATTTATTTCGTTTTTCTTTTTATTATATAAGTGATAAAACCTAAAGTTCCGGCAATAAAAAGCCCTGTAACTAAAGAGGTAAAAATTACAGTTTGTCTGTTATTTGTTTTTGGTTTTCTCATTAAAACAGGTTCATTTCTGAACCAATCCGCAATATCAGCCTGATCATACAGTTTAATTAGCTCATTTGCTTCCATTTTTCACCTTTTTTTCATAGAAACAATCGAAAATTATACCAAATTTACAAGCAATGAATAAATGTTAAAGTTAAAGAATATTGGATTTTATTCCGGGTTTTGAGGTAATAAAAATCTTTTTTTAAATTAAAAAATATATTGATTTGAATCGAAACACGGATTAAAAAGGGATTACAATTAGAAGATCCAATAATCTTTTAAAACTTTTTTAAAATAAAAAACCCGCATTTCTGCGGGATTTAAAACATTTTATCAAAAGTTAGAATTGAATTTTCTTTTTTGATTTGTTGACATAATCAAGCACTAAGGCACTAGCCACAAAAATAGAGGAATAAGTACCAATAAGTATTCCGAAGAACAATGTAAATGAAAAAGCTCTCAGAACTTCGCCTCCCAAAAATATAAGCACTAAAAGAGCCATTAAGGTTGTACCTCCCGTAAGAATAGTACGGCTCATATTCTGATTAACGCTTTTGTTTATTACTTCGAATAAGGGAAGCGTCTTGTGAATTTTCATATTCTCCCTGACCCTGTCAAAAATAACTACCGTATCATTGATAGTATAACCGACAAGTGTTAAAAGCGCAGCAACTATTGTCAGATCAATTTCCAGGTTTAAACCCGGTATAACACCATATAAAATAGAAAATATGCCGAGAGTAATTAAAACATTATGGAATAATGCTGCTACAGCACCTAATGAAAAAACGAATTTAAATCTAAATGCTAAGTAAACTAAGATAACCACCAGGGAAAGAAATACAGCAATTACTGCCTGCTCCTTGAGTTCATTTCCTACTTTAGGACCGACTTTATCTTCCTTAATTACTTTAAAAGGATTATCCTTCATTGTTACTTTTAGGTTTTCTTTTATCCAAGAAGATACGCCTATGTTGACTTCTATTTGCCTGTTAGTCGGTTCTTCAGATACTTTACCGGTTTGGTATCCCGTGTTAGAAAGATAATTTAGAACTAAATTCGTAGTCTCGGGATTATTGAACTCGTATGTTACCGAAGTGAATGAAGAATCCACTAATTTTTTAGCTATCCCGGATTGTACGTTATTGATTTCATTTTCAATACTGGATATTATCCTAGGATAAACTGACCTGGGAACATTCTGAAGTTCAGTCCTGAGTAAAATTCTATTATCTGCACCGTAAGTTTTTACTTCAATATTGCCTATTCCAATATTCTGCAGATTATTTCTAACATATCCCAATTCAACCGGTTTTTGGAATTCAAGAATTATTTCAGAACCTCCGTTAAAATCGATACCGAATTTTAATCCTCTGAAAACAATATTGAGCAAACCTAAAAGTATGAGTGCCCCGGAGATGAAATAAAAAATTTTCCTTTTTCCAAGAAAATCGTAATTTATATTTTGAAAAATTCGCATCTGAAAATTACTCCTTAGTGGATTACAATAATTAACCGGCGGTGATCTTTACACAGTGATCTTAATACCGGCTGCCACCATATAATTTAAAATTACTCTGCATATAACAAGGGCACTAAACATGCTTGCAACAATTCCGATCATTAAAGTCAATGCAAAGCCCTGCACCGGTCCCGAGCCGAACTGGTAAAGTATAATGCCGGAAAAAAAGGTCGTTAGGTTTGAATCTATAATGGCGGAAAGTGCTCTAGAAAATCCGCTGTCGACCGAAGCTTTCATAGTTTTTCCGACGGCAAGCTCCTCGCGTATTCTTTCATATATCAATACGTTGGAATCAACTGCCATTGCAATAGTTAAAATAATTCCTGCAATACCTGGCAATGTAAGCGTTGCACTGAAGCCTGCTAATATTCCCAATATAAAAAGCACGGTAAAAATGAGGGAAACTGCTGCAATTGAGCCGGATCTTCTGTAATAAACTATCATAAATGTTGCGGTCAGGAAAAAGCCGATTATTCCCGAAGTGAATCCGTCTTTGATCGAGTCTTGCCCTAAAGAAGGACCTACTGTTCTTTCCTCAATAATGTCTACAGGTGCAGGCAGAGCTCCGGCTTTAAGTACAATTGCAAGCAGTTTAGCTTCTTCCAGATTAGCCATTCCTTCAATCTGGGAACGCCCGCCGGTAATTCTATTTTTAACAACCGGAGATGAATATGATACTCCGTCGAGAATTATGGCAATTCTTTTATCTTTATTGGCTCCGGTAATACGGGCCCAATCCGTAGAACCTTCAGAATTCATAGCCATATTTACAATAGGAGAGGAAGTGGCAGGATCTATATTTGCATCCGCATCGGTTATTACGCCGCCTGTTAATTCAGGATTTTTATTTACAAGTATCATCCTGTAGACATCAATTCCTTCATCATTTTTCCCGACCGGTTTTGCTTCAAAAACAAATTCACAAAAGCTCCCACTGCTGGCATTGCAATTATTCGAAGCATTTGGATGAAAGCTAATCCATTGACTGTTAGGCAAGACATTTGAAGAACCCCAGGAAGTTTGGTTTGTCAGAACATTAGCTTGCCTTG
>CAYSGP010000012.1:0-4229 GCA_964430095.1 uncultured Ignavibacteriaceae bacterium | reverse complement strand
TAATATCAGGTACATCCTGAATTCAAAAATTTTTTATAATCTTCAATTATAGAATTCCCAAGATCAACATAGGCTTCATTTTGATCTATTCCCGGATAATAGCTTAGATTATTAATAATTCTTAAAGAAGCTTCGTAATTGTTAATGGCTTCCTTGGTATCTTTTTGTTCTTGTTTTGCGAGTGCGGTTACATAAAGCTGACGGGCCTGCTCGAGCAATTCCGAAACAATACTTGCTTTTTTTACTTCATTCCGGGTTTTGCTGGAGCTTTCATTTTTCGCTATTTCTTTATTTCCTCCGCAGGAGAGAAAAATAATAGAAAATAAAGAAATGGCCACGACCTGTAGAAGTATCTTAGTCATGCATTCTCCATATTATTTACTGTGCGAATATAAGTTTTGATTAAATATTTATCAAGTAAATGATTAGATGATTGAATTAAGTATATGTTAAACAATAACTTATAAATTTAAATAGTTAAAAAAAAATCAAAAAATAAAAATAAACAGAACTTTTTTTACATAATATCAGGTACATCCTGAATTCAAAAATTTTTTATAAAGGAATATTACCATGCTTCTTTTTAGGATTTTTATCGGCTTTTGTTTTCAGCAAGGTAAATGAATTAATCAATTTTCTTCTTGTTTCATGAGGAAAAATTACACTGTCGATATATCCCCTTTCAGAGGCAATATATGGATTTGCAAATTTTTCAATATATTCATTTAATTTTTTATTCAATTCCTCAGCCGGAGACAAAGATTTTTCTATTTCCCGTTTAAAAATAATTTCAACAGCACCTTTTGGACCCATCACCGCAATTTCTGCAGAAGGCCAGGCAAAATTAAAATCTCCGCGTATATGTTTTGAATTCATTACATCATAAGCGCCGCCGTATGCTTTACGGGTAATTACAGTAATTTTTGGGACAGTTGCTTCACAGAAAGCATACAATAATTTAGCACCATGCCTAATTATTCCGTTCCATTCTTGTTCCGTACCGGGCAGAAATCCCGGAACATCAACTAGAACAAGCAGCGGAATATTAAAAGCATCGCAAAATCTTATAAATCTTGCTCCTTTTACTGAAGCATTTATATCTAAAACTCCTGCTAAAACCTGCGGCTGATTTGCTACAATTCCGACCGACATTCCGCCGATCCTGGAAAAACCCACTATTAAATTTTCAGCATAAGAGGATTGAACCTCAAAGAAAGAACCGGGATCAGTAATTGAACGAATTACTTCTTTCATATCATAAGGTTTGTGTGAATCATCCGGTATAATAGTATCTAATGATTCATCATTCGAAGCTGAATCCAAATCAAATTCCAAATCGACAGGTTTATCCATGAAATTCAGCGGAAGATAGCTTAGCAATTTTCTCACGTTTAAGAGAGTTTCAATCTCATTTTCGTAAATAAAATGAGTAACCCCGCTTTTGACTGCATGCGTTTCGGCACCGCCCAAATCTTCAAAAGTAACATCCTCATGAGTAACAGTTTTCACTACATTTGGACCGGTAACGAACATATAACTTGTATTTTTAACCATAAAAACAAAATCTGTAATAGCAGGAGAATAAACGGCTCCTCCAGCACATGGTCCCATTATAACTGAAATTTGGGGAATAACACCGGAAGCCAATGTATTAAGGAGAAAAATATCAGCATATCCGCCTAGACTGACTACTCCTTCCTGTATTCTAGCTCCGCCGGAATCGTTTAAACCCACAACAGGGATTCCAAGTTTCATTGCCGTATTAATAATTTTAACAATTTTTTCTGCATGAGCTTCGGACAGCGATCCTCCGAATACTGTAAAGTCCTGGCTGAAAACAGCCAATGGTCTACTATTAACTTCTGCAAATCCGGTGACAACACCGTCACCCGGATATTTTTGATTTTCTAGGCCGAAACCTGTTGCACGATGCGTCACAAATAGGTCCTGCTCTTGAAAAGTTCCTTCATCAGCTAATAATTCAATTCTTTCGCGTGCAGTTAACTTTCCTTTTTCGTGCTGTTTTTCAATTTTTTCGAAGCCGCCGCCTAGTTTTGCTTCCTCTCTTTTTTTTATCAGTTCTTCAAACTTTTTATGCATAAAATGGTGTTTTGGTGAAATTTAGCAAGTATTATACCACTAAAAACGGATATTAAATAGAGATGTTAATCGAGCTACTGAAGTTTTCTGTCTGGTAAGCAAATTCAATTTCTTTTCGAATAAAGGTAAATTCTTCCGTTTTAGTATTTCCAGAAACTTTTTCTAATCTTTCAGAATCTATTTCAGCTATAATTTTTCCCGGTTTGCCCTGCATTAAAAATATATGGTCCGATAAGATTATTGATTCCGTTACATTAGCGGTGGCGAGAATAAAAGTAAGTTTTAATTCCTTCTTAATTTCTTTCAGCATCGTGTACAACTCATCTTTAGTTTCCATATCAATATTTTTAAAAACATCATCGAGTAAAATGATCCTGGGATTTGCGGCTAATGCGCGTCCTAATGCTGCTCTGAAACGGAAACCATAACTTTTATTGTGGGGGATATAATTTTCATACCCTGTTAATCCGATTAATGAAATTACTTTTTTAATTGTTTCCTGATGTAATTTTTCTCCCCTCATTTGAGAGATAAGCTTTATATTTTCTTCAACATTCAGCCATGGAAAATGAGACGATTTTTCAGGCAGATATGCAATCTCACCAGTTGGATTTTCATATTTCTTTCCAAATAATAAAACTTCTCCATCCGAAGGTTTCTCTAAAGAGGAAATTATTTTAAGCAGAGTTGTTTTCCCGCTTCCGAAAGGAGCTAAAACAGAAATGATCCTTCCTTCTTCCGCATTCTCAATTGAAAGGTCAATTGATTCCAAAACAAGCTCCCTTTCCAAACCAATCCTCGTGTAATGTTTAGAAAGATTTTTTATCTGAAGTAAAAATGATTTCAATCCTTTTCAGTCTCCCAAAAGAAATATTTTCTTTTTATCAAATTAATTAGCAGCACAAAAAAGAATATGGTTACGCCTATAATAATTAAACTCGTAAAAAAAGCAGAAAGATCGCTGAATTGAATTGTTAATCTTAATACTGATCCTAATCCATGAGTTCCTTTTATATACTCGAAAATTACGAGAACAGTCCACAGATAAAAATTTAATTCAATAAGATGATTAAAGAGGGCTGGTTCAATTGATTTCCAAATAACTTTTTTTGCAATAAATTTTTTCGATGCACCCAATGACCGCATTGAATCAATATATTCCGGCTTTACATGCTTAATTTCTTTTTTATATTTAATAACCAGAGAAACTAATGCAGCAGAAAAAGCAAAGATTAAATCGACGAACTCAAAATCAGGGAACCAAAAGATCAAGAGGAAACCAATGATAACACCAGGAATATAATTGGAAATCCATTCTGCCGAAGTGATGAAGCCATAGGCAATATCGCTTTCCCCCGCCAGTGGTACTCTAAGCAGCCAGACTAGAAAATAAGCTGAAAAAACCGAAAAAATGATAATTGAGAGAGTAGAGAGATAGTTCAGGCCGAAATTATAAATATGCCACAAATCACCTAAGGATAAGACGACAATTGACGGCTTAGGCAAAATCCGGTTAACCGGGAAAACAAATTCGAAAAGAATTATCCAGAGGAAGAGGTAAACAAGTAAAAAATAATAAACGATTCTTTTTTTATTGGGTCTTGCGGAGAACAAATTTTTTCCTAAAGTTGGATTAGCTGTTTCGGAATATATTTAAGGAAAAATTTTATTCCAAAATAATTCCGTTATTCAGTGCTCATCTCAGCAAAAAAAGGATTTTCTTTTTTTTCCGTACCGATAGTGCTGTTTTCACCGTGTCCGGGGTAAATTACCGTTTCATTCGGTAAAACAAAAAGTTTTTCATTTATTGAATTAATTAAAGAATTATAATCTCCTCCCCATAGATCGGTTCTGCCGATGCTTCCTTTAAATAAAACATCTCCGGTGAAACAGAATAAATCCTCCGGGAAATATAAACAATACTCTCCCTCAGTATGACCCGGAGTATACAGAAATTTAATTTTATCAAAGGGTGTTTTTAATTTTGTTTCTGGGGTGATAAAATTATCCGGCTCTGGAGGTTTTTTAATTTTTATGCCGAATAATGAAGATTGAGTCTCGGAATTTTCCAGCAATATTTTATCATTTTCGGGGATAAAAAACTCAACGTTAAAGGTTTCTTTTATAAA
>CAYSGP010000011.1:0-8779 GCA_964430095.1 uncultured Ignavibacteriaceae bacterium | reverse complement strand
ATTTGTATATTGAAGATGATAAAAAAAAGAATCCCGGGGAATATAATAACTATAAACCGGATCCTGACACACGTCCGATCCTCTATTCTTTCGAAGAAAAAGCCATTGAGGAATTTGTAAATACATTTGAAGATCCGAAGATAAAAGAATATTACCGCATCATGGAAAATAGGTATGCAGATATTGATGATGATGATGATTTGAGGGAGGCAATAGATATTTTGTGTCAGGCAGGAAACATTGAATTGGAATATGCGGGCAGCTGGCGCGAATCGATTTTTATAACCGTGAAGAAATACGAAATCCGCCGGGTTTTTGATGCTTTTGAAACCGTATATAAAAATTATCTGAACCGGCTGAAGCTGGGGATTGGCTTCGAAGGTGAAAAAGATGAGGAACATGTGAGAATTATTAAGACATGCATAGCAACAACAAAGAGTCATATCCTAAAGGGAAGAGTTTTAAATAACGAGCCGGGGAATTTTAATTTTTAAATATGAAAAATATATTCCGCTCCTCCGGAGCTTGGATTTAATTTCTTTACCGTTTTTCTATAAATATTAGACTCCTCCGGAGTCATGAATAAACATTATAATTTATTTATTGAATTTTATGAATCCCGAAGGGATGAAATATCAACGCGAAGCGAGATCCCGTTTGCGGGAATTATAGAAATAAAATTAGGTGAATTAAAATAAAACCCCTGGGGTGAAATAAAATAAAAATTATATTCATTCCCTACAATTTTGAAATGAAAAATAATACACCGCAAACTAACCAAAGCCATTCTCTTAACCGTATCGCATTCAGTGCTACTATTCATTGCCTGACCGGCTGTTCGATTGGAGAAGTGCTGGGCATGGTTATCGGAACTGCATTTAGTTTTGATAACGGAAGCACTATTATATTAGCCGTTATTCTGGCTTTCTTCTTCGGGTATTTGCTGACTATAATTCCGCTGATTCGTTCGGGGCTTGAATTGCGGAAATCCCTTGCACTTGCATTCGCTTCCGATACAGTTTCGATCATCATTATGGAGATTGTAGACAACGTTTTGATGCTGCTTATACCGGGAGCAATGGAAGCGGGACTTGGAGACTTCCGTTTTTGGGGGAGTCTCTCTTTATCCATGCTTGCAGCAGGAGTAATTGCGTTTCCAGTTGTAAGACTGCTGATATCAAAAGGACGGGGGCATGCCGTTATTCATAAGCATCATGCTGAAAACCCTCATTCTCATTCTTCCGGTCATTAATTTTAAGTTAGTTATAGAGGCTGACGCAGTTCCTTCATACCCCTTTTTAATAAAGGAGGGTGTATTCGATCAATGAACGTCATAAATGTTTTCTTCAAGAATAAATCTGTAGGAATTTCATTTATGAAATTCATAGGATTAACAGAACACATCATAATTTACCAGCCAATTATTATATTAGATATCAAAAACGGCAGCAAATGATTAAAATTTTTAGAACCGATTCAAACCATCCGGATTTCATTAATCTGGCAAAATATCTCGACGCTGAATTAGCTGAAAGGGATGGGAAAGATCATCCGTTTTATGCTCAATACAATAAAATTGATAAAATTAAATACGCGGTTGTTGCATATGAAAATGACGGGCCCCTCGCCTGCGGGGCGATAAAAGAATACAAACCAGGTATCATGGAAGTAAAACGGATGTACACGTTGCCTGAAAGCAGGGGAAAGGGAATTGCCACAAGAGTTTTAATTGAGCTGGAAAAGTGGACCGCCGAATTGTCTTATAGTAAATGCATCCTGGAAACAGGAAAAAAACAGCCTGAAGCAATTGCACTATATAAAAAGAACGGGTATAAATTAATTCCGAACTTCGGGCAGTATGAAGGAGTGGAAAACAGTGTTTGTTTTGAGAAGGAAATTAATATTGTTCTTTTGTCTTGATACAAAAGAACCAAAAAATCAAGACTGCAAATAAATTCCTAAAATTTATCTTCATTTCGTTACGAAGAATGATTAGCCACAAGCTATAAAAATTAAAAACAAGCATTAAATCTTCTTCACACCTCAACATTCTTCGTAGCCACTTCATTCCGATAAATTTTTTAACGGAATTTATTTGAGGTCAATTGCTTTCTACGATTTTTTACTATCCTTTTTTATTAATTCCAACAGAATAAAAGATTTAAGAATGTTGTTTATATATCTCTCACTTTTTAAGAGAGCTGTCTTGCGGGCTGCACACATATATTTTAAATGACCTCGAATTTCATCCAGTTAGAACGGCTTTTATGAGTATACGGCTCCCCGGCTGTAAAAATAACTACATCCCCCTGTTTTACAAGCTTTTTCTCCAGCAGTATTTTTTTTGCTCTTTCAATGGTCTTGTTGTTTTGAGATTCTTTATCAATTTCATCGCAGTATAAAGGAATTATCCCCCACTGCAGTGATAGACTATTTATTGTCTCCGGATTATTTGAAAATGCCGCAATCAAAGCCTTAGGTCTGAATTTAGCAAGATTCTTTGCAGTTCTCCCTTTAGCTGTTAATGCAGCGATTACAGACGCATTTATCTGCCTGCTGATTATTGAGATTGCGTTGCCGACAGAGTCAAAAAGATTATCTTCAACCTTTTCCGGAATTTTAAAAATAACTTTTCCTTCCGATACAGCATGCTGCTCAGCATTTGCTATTATGTCATTCATTGTTTTAACGGTATTAACAGGGTGTTTGCCGATGGATGTTTCCCCGCTCAACATTACAACGTCGGTCCCGTCCCAAACCGCATTTGCTACATCGGAAGCTTCTGCTCTCGTGGGTATTAGATTTTGTATCATTGACTCAAGCATTTGAGTTGCCGTGATAACCAGTTTGCCCACTGAGTTGCACCTTTTAATTATTTCTTTCTGAATTACAGGCACTTCATGCGGCGGCATCTCAACACCGAGGTCGCCTCTTGCAATCATAATTCCGTCTGCTTCCTCAAGTATTGAATCGAATCTTTCAACTGCTTCTCTCTTTTCTATCTTAGCAATGATCGGCTTGTCAAGATTTTTTTTGTTCAGCCAAGTCCTTAATTCCTTTATATCATCTGCGGAACGGACAAAGGAGAGTGCGATGTAATCGAACCTGAAAGACTTTGCGAACTCAAGATCGGCATAATCTTTTTGAGTAATGGAAGGAGTAGATAATTTCATTCCGGGGAGGTTCATCCCTTTTTTCGGTTTCAGAATTCCGCCGTTCTCTATTAAACAAACAACAGATTTGTCTTTTTTCTCAATTATCTTTAATCTTATAATACCGTCATCAATTAAGATCGGATCATCGATTTGAGCATCCTCTGCGAGCTGCTTGTAGGAGCACGAAATAATCTTCTGACTCCCCTTAATATCTTCAACCGTAATTTCAATTTTGTCCCCGGTATTTAATTGAATTTCCGGTTCAATCAATTCTCCGACTCTGATTTTCGGTCCCTGTAGATCAATAAGAATTGCCAGAGGCTTTTTTTCTTCAGAACAGGCAGTATTAATTTCATTAAATAGTTTTGTGTAAAATTCCTTATTTCCGTGGGAAAAATTCAGCCTGACGCCGTCGATTCCAGCTTCAATCATTTTCTTTATAATATCTGCAGTGGAAGTGCCGGGACCCAGAGTAACTAAGATTTTAGTTTTTGCAATCATTTCCGTTCAATTTTATTTATCTTTTTTTCTTCTTTGCAGGCAGGTTTGCTGTTTTCCCCTGCTTAAAAAAATTATTAGCAGGTCTGACTGCCTTAGATTTTGCATACAGATCCTTTATTTTCTTTTCTACAAGATCGAATACCGAACCGGGTTCATACCCGTTCTTTAGTTTTTTACCGGCGGGAACACCGGTTAAAATTTCAATTCCATCTTCCACTCTTGAAATGGGGTAAATATGAAATTCGCCGTTTCGGACAGATTCGATAATATCTTCTCTAAGCATAAGCTCTTTTATATTCTGATACGGTATAATAACGCCCTGGTTTCCTGTCAATCCCCGAGACCTGCAGACATCAAAGAAGCCTTCAATTTTTTCGTTCACTCCGCCGATCGGCTGTACATCTCCTTTTTGATTTAAAGAACCGGTAACTGCAACTGACTGCTTGATCGGGAGTTCAGCTAAAGTAGAAAGGAGTGCGAAGATTTCGGAACATGAAGCGCTGTCTCCCTCAACCATTCCATAGGATTGTTCAAAAACCAAATTCGCATTAAATGAGAGGGGAATATCCTGCCCGAATTGCTCTTTAAAATAACCTGAAATAATTAAGACTCCTTTTGTATAATGCCTGCCAGACATTCCGGCTTCCCGTTCAACATTTATGATGCTTCCGCTGCCGAGAGAAATTGTAGCGGTTATTCTTGCAGGACGACCAAATGAATAAAAATCAGCTCCGTAAATTGCCAGACCGTTTATTTGTCCGATTCTTTCCCCGGTTGTATCGATTAAAAGCATCTCATCTTTAATCATATTATCCACTTTTGATTCCAGCAAACCATGCCTCTCCACTGCGTATTTAAAAGCTTTCTCTACATGAGCAGCACTGACGACATTAAACCCATCATCACACGCCCAGTAATTCGCTTCGCGGGCAACATCGGCGATTTTGGAAAACCTCAATGTAAGCTTTCCTTTTTGTCCTGCGAATCTTGCACTTATTTCAATAAGCTTTGCAATGGCGGAACGGTCGAACTCGCATAGGTTTTCATCTTTAATCAGCTTTTTAATTACCCTGGCGTATTCAACGATTGTTTTTTCATTGCTCTTAATTTCATAATCGAAATCGGCTTTAACTTTAAATATTTTTTTGAAATCATATTCGTATTCGGAAAGATAGGCATAGATGAACTGGTTCCCGATCAAAATTATTTTTGTATCTATATCAATTGGCTCCGGCTTAAGAATGGAAGGCGCAAGCTGGAAGAAAGTATGGGTATCCTGTATTTCAAGCTTCCGGTATGTGAGGACACGTTTCAGCATTCTCCAGACTCCCGGTTCCTCAAAAAGATGGAGGACATTTAAAACAAGATAACCGCCGTTTGCCCTTAGCAGCGACCCGGCTTTTATTTTTGTGAAGTCGGTATACCATCCGCCTCTGCCGTCGTTTACTTTTTCAATTGTACCGAAAAGGTTTATGTAGCTGGGAGAAGTTTCAACTATTATGGGACATTGTTTTGTTTCGCTGTTATCAAGAATAATATTCACTTCATATTCTTTAAAATAATCTATAATGAATCCGTCACCGGAGGCAGCAGCTTCAGGTTTTACTTCCTTAAATGCCTGGATATTGTTTAAAACATGTTCCTTAACCTGCGAAATGTAACTGCTGACCTTAGGATCATCATATTTCTCTTTCAGGTTGTCAAGAATTCCGCAGACAACTATTTTTATTGAATTTTTTTCGAGGTTTTGTAATTTATCCTGGAATTCCTGGCTAATCTTTAATCCCTTTCTGAACAGGATCTGCAGGTCTTCCTGGTGCTCGTTATATTTTTTTAAAATTTGTTCACTCTGCTGCTGGGTAATTCTGCCTTCTTTTACTTTCTCATCCAGCTGAAATAACGGAACCGGTTTATCGTCGATTATCGGGAAAATGTCCGGCCGCGAAAAATCACCCACTTTGACCTGTCCCAGGGAAAAATTCTCAGGTTCGATTTTTTTGCTGAAGGTGTTCAGAAGCTGCTGTTCTTTTGAAGTATATTCCTCAACCAGCTTTTTCCTTTGTTTTGTATAGAACTCTTTCTCCAGTGCCTGCGGAATTTTTTCTTTTAAAAGATTTATTGATGAACTGAAATCCATCTTAAATAATTTTGCCTTTCCGACAGCAAAGTTTAATAATAAAGGTCTGTCATCATCTTTAAAATTATTTACATATGCATAATCCTGGAGAGGAGGGCATCCAGCGCTGAGTGTTTCCAGCATTTGTTTTACTGTTGTTGCCTTGCCTGTGCCCGAAAGTCCGGCAATATATATATTATAGCCCGGGCTGTGAAGATCGATTCCCAGCTTTAAAGCGCGCAGCGCCCTTTCCTGGCCGATAATCCCCTCAATCGGCATTAGTTCGCCTGTAGAATCAAATTCAAAAATTTTTGGATCGCACCTCCATCTTAAATCTTCGGGCTCTAGTTCTTTAAATTTTTTATTTCTCTTTTTCAGTGCTGTTTTTTTCGGCATGCCTCACCTTAGAATGAAAGTTTTTATTTTGCCAAAGGGTTTTTAATTTCATTCTGAAAATTAATGATAAAAATTGAGAAATAATTCAATTATTTTTTCTTCTTTATGATGATTTTATACTGCCCTTAAATCAAAATAGAACTAAATTGTTTTATTTATTTTTAGCACAGCAATTTAAATCTATAAAAAATGAATATTGAAGAAATAAGGAAGCAGTTCCCCTATATAAGAAAGGGAAAAATTTACTTTAACCATGCTTCGAGCGGCCCGCTTCCTCTTCCTGCTGCCGAAAGAATAAATGAATTGGTTAAAGATAGAAGCTCAGAAAGGATTGAAGATTACCCGGAATTTCTGAAAGTAATGGGTGAAACAAGATCTTTAATTGCGGAGATGATTAATACTTCTTCCGCACGGATTGCATTCCTGGATAATACATCGAACGGACTGAATCTTCTTGCCCAATCCTTAAAATGGAGAAGAGGAGACCGGATACTCCTAAATGATGCGGAATTTCCCGCAAATGTATACCCGTTCCTTAATTTGCAGAATGAAGGAGTAGAAGTTGATTTTGCTGAAACTCGGAATCATTTAGCAGCTTCAAACAATATTATAGAAGCCATTAAACCGGAAACCAAATTAATTTCCATCAGTCATGTTCAGTTCTTATCCGGTTACAGGGTTGATTTAAGCGAGATAGGAAAAATCTGCAAAGAGAAAGAAATTATTTTAAGTGTGGATGCAATCCAGGCTTTGCCTGCAGTTAAACTTGATGTAAAAGAAACCAATATAAGTTTTCTCTCCTGCGGTACACAAAAATGGCTGCTGGGACTTCCGGGCTTATCGTTTGTTTTTATTGACGAAGAGCTTCAGAAGAAAATGCACCCGAGGTATGTGGGCTGGCTGTCTGTAAAAAATCCTGATAATCTTCTTGAATACGATCTTACATTGAAAAAAACCGCTTCGGCTTTTCAAAGCGGCACATTAAATTCTATAGCAATTTATGCATTAAATTCTTCTTTAAAGCTTCTGCTTGAATTCGGATTAGATCAGATTCAAAAAAATGTCCTTGAAAATACAACATATTTTTTAAATGAAATTAGAGAGATAGGATTTGATCCAATTTTAAAATCATACGGAGTTGAAAGCCTTGCCGGAATAGTAACAGTTGAGCATCCGAAATACCGGGAAATTTTTAAAAAGCTTTCGGAAAAAGATATAATTTGTTCGGTGAGAGAAGGGCTGCTTAGGTTTTCCCCTCATTTTTATAATACCAGGGAAGAAATTGACCGGGTAATCGATGTACTTAAAAAATCCGGTTTAATTTCTTCTCATTTTAACTTCAAAGCAAAATGATGACTTGTTATATCCATTCTTTTTTTAAGATAGAACCGGTGGGCGCCAAACCTCTGAACTCCTGAATCCAGGTGAAACTGGTCGCATAAGTTTTCAACTGCGTAAGAAACCAGCCGGTCAAATAATTTTTCCCCGTATCCATTGGATCTCTCCGAAGAAAGAGTAACCAGGTCATCAACATACAAAAATTTTCCCCATGCTAAACATTCGGAAATTCTTATCCCTGCAGCAGATTTTACTTCGCCGTTTTTCTCTAAAAAAATAAGTTTATAATCAGCAGTTTTCTGCTGCCTTTTTACTCTTTGAAAAAAATCATTTTCGTCTTTCAGGTGAGTCCGTAATTCAGCCATTACAGGAAAACAGCGTTTTATGTCTGTTTCTGATTCTGCTAATATGATTTTATCCATTTTTCCTATAAATTTTTATAATAAAAATTTTCTTATAGGTACCCGGGAGATATATTCCTCATCAAATCCCGATTTAATCTTATTTTTTACTATCAAAGCTTTTTATATTTTAGAAAAAAAGAATTTAAGGAGAAATTCATGAACAAGGCATTTGTAGATAACTTCAATTTCTTTTCAGCCCTTTTCCTCTCATTCCTCTTTATTTCGAATTTATCGGCACAAGATAATGAAAAAAAGATTAGAGTAAGTCCGAAAGCCGAGGTAAAGCAGACAATCGGCCTTATAGATGTAACTATATCCTACAGCAGACCCGGAGTTAAAGGAAGAACGATTTGGGGACAGCTTGTTCCTAATGAAAAAGTCTGGCGTGCAGGCGCAGATGAAGCGACAAAATTTACTTTTTCGAGTGATGTTGTGATTGAAGGAAAAAAACTCAAGAAAGGCTCATACAGCTTTTTTGCAATTCCTTCCAAAGGTGAATGGACAATAATATTTAACAAAGTAGCGGATCAGTGGGGTGCATTTGAATATAATGAAGCAGAAGATGCTTTAAGAGTAAAAGTTAAACCAAAGGATAATTCTTACCAGGAATGGCTGGCTTATACATTTACAAAAACCGGGGAAAAATCGGCTTCAGTTTCGCTGGAGTGGGAAAAACTGAAAGTACCGTTTAAAATCGAAGTGCAATAAAAAAATTTCGAATTTCGGAATGCGGATTTCGGATTTAGAAACCATGGCTCCTTAAAAATTCGAAATCCGACCTGCCTGCCGGCAAGGCAGGAATTCGAAATCCGAAATACTGCTTCAGCTCCGGATCAGCTTCAGCAGCTCTTCTGTTTTTTCTTCCATCA
>CAYSGP010000010.1:0-2920 GCA_964430095.1 uncultured Ignavibacteriaceae bacterium | reverse complement strand
AAAAGATAAAGCTTAAACGGTTGCTGCATGGTTTTGATGATACTGCATGGGGATTAATTAATGAAGCTTTCAAAAGAGATTACGATACAAGGATAGGATTAGAAGATACTATTTTTCTTCCTTCAGGAAAAAAAGCCTCCGGGAATTTGGAATTAGCCGAAGAAGCAATAAAATTAAGACATTAATAAACAATGACTATTATCAGCTAAAGAAGTCATCAGTCCTCAGTCTACAGTCTTCATTCACAATCAATGACTACAAATGACCAAGAATGACTATAAATGACCAGGGGTGACTACGAATGCGGGAATTCGACTTAGGCCAAGTTATACTGCAATTTTGTATTTCAATAGATCTTCAAGATACTTTAGAAGAACTTCTTCTACAGATTCATAACTATTGCATTTCATCAGCTCCTGTCTGATTTGGGAAGCATTGTATAATCCTTTTAAATATCCCGAGTAGAATTTTCTATGTTCAATGACACCATATTTTTCCCCCTTAATTTGAACCGCATACCTTAAATGTTTAAGGCAGGTGTTTATCTTGATTTCTTCATCAGCAGGCTGCGGTATATTTCCAATTAAAAACTCTTTTGCATCTTTAAATATCCAGGGATTACCGATTGCACCCCGTGCTATCATTACTGCATCAGCACCTGTTTCATCAAAAGCTTTTTTTACATCTTCTGCCGTGAGTACATTGCCGTTTAATGTTACCGGGATTTTAACTGCAGATTTTATTGAGGAAATCCAGCTCCAGTCTGCTTCTCCTTTATGTCCCATTGCCCTCGTTCTGCAGTGGATTGTCAAACCTTTGGCTCCTGCATCTTCAACTCTTTTTGCTACTTCTAAAATTTGAATACTTTTCTCATCCCAGCCTAGTCTGGTTTTAACGGTAACCGGAAGAGAAACCGATTTGACGACTTCCTCAACAAGTTTCTGCATAAAAGGAGGATCTTTCAGCAAAGCGGAACCGGCCCCTAAGCCCACAACATTTTTTACCCAGCATCCGGCATTGATGTCGATTAGATCAGGATTTTCTTCCTCGGCTATTTGCGCTGCACCAACCATTGAAGCAATGTTGCCGCCGTAAATCTGGATTCCCACCGGCCGTTCTTCATCGGCAATTTTTAATTTGCGGTACGTCCTGTCTGATGAACGTACTAGTCCTTCCGAATTAACAAATTCCGTAAATACAACATCTGCTCCCAGTTCTCTGCAGACAAGCCTGAATGAAATATCAGTTACATCTTCCATTGGAGCAAGCATTACGGCTTTATCAATATTTATTTTACCAACATTAAACATAGTATGTAAAGATAAGCATATTCTTTAATTCTTTTAATGAATAAACACGAGGAAGGAATTAAGAAATAATGACAATGTAAACAGCCGGGCTTGCTGATATAATACAGCTCAGGATCCAATATTGGCTGTCATTTATGGATTTATTCCTTATTATCAAAGCTTTTATTACGGCAAATAAGGCTGTTAAAGCGCTCAATAGGGCGATAATGAATGCTGTCAAACCCCGGGTTCTGCAGCCAAATACATATGCCGGTATAAAATCATTTATAAAAATATCACCGGTAAAATTGATGATAAAAAGACGATTGGAGGATTTTTTTTATGCTGAAAATTTATTCCACAAGAAGAATAGAAAAATTTTGGAAAGATGTGGAATAACTTTTTATTTGATAAAATTTTTTATATTAACATGTAAATTCTTCTGGAAAAAAATCTATCAATTCATTTCGTAATAAGCATATTCATTTCTTATCAGCTAAGGTTAATTAACTCATTCGGGCAACTATGTTTTTTTTTAATTAATTAAGGAACCGCATATGTCTTTAAATCTATCGGCAGCTGCCAATGAAAAAGAAGCCGGCACAAAAGACTATAAAATCTGGAAAGTTATATCTGCTTCTGCAGTCGGGACAATGATTGAATGGTACGACTTTTATATTTTCGGGAGTCTTGCAACTATCATTTCGCCTTTATTTTATCCGAAAGGGAATACCCAGTTAGCGCTTGCCGCATATCTCTCTACCTTTGCAGTAGGTTTTGTTGTACGACCATTCGGTGCTCTGTTTTTCGGAAGGATAGGAGATAAAGTTGGAAGAAAATATGCATTCTTAATTACATTATTAATTATGGGAGGATCAACCGCTTTAATAGGTTTTTTGCCGACTTATGCTTCGATAGGTATTGCCGCTCCCGTAATACTTTTAGTAATTCGTATACTTCAGGGTTTAGCACTTGGAGGAGAATACGGAGGCGCGGCTGTTTACGTTGCCGAACATGTTCCTGATAATAAAAGAGGATTTTATACAAGCTTTATCCAGATTACGGCAACACTTGGCTTGTTTGTTTCGCTATTAGTAATTCTCATCGTGCAGAACTCCATGAATTCGGAATCGTTTTCTGCTTGGGGATGGAGGGTTCCTTTTTTGATTTCAATTTTTCTTGTAGCCGTATCGGTTTATATCAGACTGAAGATGAAAGAATCTCCCATTTTTAATCATTTAAAAAGCACAGGCATGACTTCCGCGAAACCTTTAAAAGAAGCCTTTACTAAATGGGAAAATCTGAAGCATGTTTTAATTTCTCTTTTCGGTGCAACTGCCGGACAGGGTGTAATCTGGTACACCGGACAATTTTACGCTCTCTTTTATATCCAGACGGTTTTAAAAGTAAATCCTACTTCTGCGAACTATATTATTGCTATTGCTTTATTGCTCGGAATGCCGCTGTTTGTATTTTTTGGGTCGCTTTCAGACCGTTTCGGAAGAAAAAAAATTATGATGGTAGGCTGTCTGCTCGCTGCAGTTTCTTATATCCCAATTTATAAAATGATGCAGGCTGCTGCAGGATCGAATGTGGTTACTGTGTTATCACAAAAAAATCCTGTTACCGGT
>CAYSGP010000009.1:0-2705 GCA_964430095.1 uncultured Ignavibacteriaceae bacterium | reverse complement strand
AGAGACTGAAAGATACTTTTCTAAACGTGCTGTCTCACGAGCTTCGTACTCCCTTAAATATCGTCCTCGGTTATGCTTCCATTATCAAGGAAAGCATGAGGGAAAAGATTACTCCTGAAGATAAAGTATATTTGGATAACTTATACACAGGAAGCGAGCGTTTATTTAACAGCATTACGCAGATGCTGGAGTTTGCCCAAATAGAAGCCGGTACCTTCAAGCTTCATATTGAAAATATAGATTTATTACCTGTACTTAAAATAGGAGTTGCTTTAATTGAAAAAAGTGCCGAAGAAAAAAATCTAATCGTAAAAACTATTTTCAAAAATGATTCTATCTATGTTAATGCTGATCTTCATTGTGTAGAGAATGCCATTAATAATCTTCTCAACAATGCAGTGAAATTTACGAGACAGGGATATATAGAGATTGAAACCAGCGTTCTTGAGGATCGTGAACTTGCGGTTTGTAAAGTGAAAGATTCAGGCATCGGCATCTCCACCGAATATATCGATCATATTTTCAGTCCGTTCAGCCAGGAAGATTTAAACATCAGCAGGCATTATGAGGGAAACGGGCTTGGTCTTGCGCTTGCAAAAAAATATCTTGAAAAAATGGGCGGATCTCTGCTGGTCGACAGCATAAAAGGGGTCGGATCCACATTTACGTTTGCTCTACCGCTCTCGCATAAGAAACTGAAACCGGAAAGCGGCGAGCAGAATATGCTTAATAAAATTTTCATGCTGGATGATTCCAGCGATTCTTATGAGCTTCTAAAAGCTTTCTTGAAAAATGATTACGAGATAGAATCGCATAATTTTAGAGACTTTAAATTTGAATCGATAAAGGAGAAGGACTTTGTTGCTATTATATTCGATGTCAACCAAAGTCACTGGGAACAAAGCATATTGATATGCAAAGATTTAAAAAATAATGATCCGTACAACAGGCCGGTTATTATTATTTCGAGCGAGTACTCCAATGAAAAAATAGAAAAATTTTATTCCGCGGGCGCTTCTAAATTTTTAGTTAAACCTTTTTCAAAAAGCGATCTTATTAAAACTTTAAGAGAAGCAGTTAACTAATATCCGGTATTAACAAAATCCATTCTTTTTTTAAGTTATACAATCTAAAAAAAACAGTTGGGTAAAGCAGATTTTCATCTATTCAATAAAGAAATGATAATTCCGGGGAACGGAATAAGATGGAAGCAGATATTTTTAAACAAGCGTTTATCATTTGAGTTCCTATTAAGTTTCATCATTCAGATTATTGCTTTATTAGTCCTGGCGGATTTTTTGAAGTTCGTAGAGCAAAGGGAAGGAGTTGTGCTGAATGACCCGGTTTTGTCCCTCTTTTCGCCGCTGGATCTTACCTGGATTATCTTTGGACTAATTTACGGCTGCTTAATCTTAGCACTTATTTCCTTTACGAAAAGTCCTGTTACGCTCACTTTTGCTTTCCAGACTTACAGCATTCTTATTTTTATAAGGATGGCGGCTATGTATGCAGCTCCGTTCAATCCGCCTTCCGGCATGATACCGCTTCAGGATCCTTTTGTTGAATTTTTCGGAACAGGTATGCTTTTAACTAAAGATCTCTTTTTTTCAGGGCATACTGCATTGCTGTTTCTGTTTTTTCTGATTGAAAAATCGAAGCTTCTTAAATTCATTTTTCTCATCTCAGCTGTGACTACGGGTATTTGTCTTCTGCTTCAGCATGTTCATTATACACTTGATGTAATTGCGGCTCCTTTTTTTTCTTATACGGTTTTCAGATTAGTTTTAAAAGCTAAGCAGATTTTTTCCCGGTAAGCTTTAAACACCGCAAACAGATAGTTTTTATTTTTCAAACATATATATAATTTTATCGATGAAAATAACTCAAACCCAAAACAAGTTTAAAAGGTTTATTTATTTTATACTTGGATTTATTTTTTTGATCATTGGAATTCTCGGGGCAATTTTCCCGATTATTCCGGGTTTTATTTTTTTAATTCCGGCTGTATTTTGTTTTGCAAAAGCATCTAAGACTTTTAATAACTGGATAAGAAACAGCAAATACTTCAAAAAATATTTCGGCGATCATATTCCATATAAAAAAAAAGATTCGGCAGACGGCTCACAATAACTGCAATATAAATTTTCAGATAAAGGTTTATAAAATGTTTTCAAAAAGAATATTTAAATTTTCGGTTCTCCTTTTCTTTACAATCTTATTTGTTTTTTCATTTCACTATGAAATTAACGGACAAAAGAAAAATTCAACAATTAGGCATCCTGAATGGAGCTATGATAAGGTAATATATGAAGTTAATATCCGCCAATTTACTCCGGAAGGCACATTTCAAGCTTTTGAAAAACATTTGCCAGAATTGAAAGATTTAGGAGTAGGCATTCTATGGCTTATGCCGATTAATCCGATCGGGGAAAAGAACAGGAAAGGAACTCTCGGCAGCTATTATTCAGTAAAAGACTATATGGCAGTAAACCCGGATTTCGGAACCATGGAAAATTTTAAATCGCTTGTTGAAAAAATTCATGAACTTGGGATGTATGTCATTATCGATTGGGTTGCTAACCATACTTCGTGGGACAACAATTTAACCATTATTCATCCGGACTGGTTTACAAAAGATTCCCTGGGGAATTTTATCCCGCCTGTTCCAGACTGGTCTGATGTTATAGATCTGAATTATGATAATG
>CAYSGP010000008.1:0-2865 GCA_964430095.1 uncultured Ignavibacteriaceae bacterium | reverse complement strand
CGGTATGCATACGCGGATCGTAATCTTTTGACATGCGTTTTTAAAATTAAAAGCAATTATTAAAACCTGAGTCCGAATGCTAAAGAAAAATCGCTGTTATCGGAGATAATTCCTTTTGCCTGAATATAGGGAATTAACCTGCTTGATGTTATAAAACCTAATCCGAATAAAATATTTAAACCCGCATCAGTGCGGCTGTCTCCAGCGCCTTCAGGATTAAAATAGATTAGGCCTAAACCGCCGCCTGCCCAGATATAAAGGTTAGTTCTAGTAGGAATATCATAATGAGCATCCATATTTAATGTGAACATGCTCCCGTTATCAACTAAAACAAATTCAATATTGGGATTCAAATAAACATTTGAACCGAGGCTTGCAAGGTATTCACCGCCTAGGAAGAAATCACTTCCGTCTGCATAAATTCCTGCACGGATTCCGAATGCATCTCTTCTTTGTGCATTTGCTGAATCAACATCAAAAAACAAAATGACAATGAATAAAAAATATATTTTAACATTTAACCAGGCCATTTTAAATATTCTCCTTATTATTTAAGAATTACAATTAAATAACTTGAAATTCTATAAAGTTTAAGAAGAATTTGATGAGAATAACCACAATTTTTTTTTGTAAGGATTTAAATCAAACCCTCAAATTTTGTTAAAAACATATATTTTTCGAAAAATTGTGATATGCGGTCAAAAAATGTATTGTTTATTTGAAAAATTTTCAGCAAATTGCAAACCTTTATGATTTTCATGCATCTAAATAACTGCGAGGGGGTTAAATCTTCACAAATCATTGGAACAAAGTTTAAGTTCATCGGTTACAAATTTGAACAACAAATATAGGAGTATACATTGAAAATAACCAAGCAATACACGAATCGTGAAAGCAAGTCTCTTGATACTTATTTGCAGGAAATCGGCAAAGTTGATTTATTAACACCCGATCAGGAAATAGATTTAGCAAAAAAAATTAAAAAAGGGGACAAAGAGGCGCTGGAAGCTTTAACAAAAGCAAATTTAAGGTTCGTAGTTAGTGTTGCGAAGCAGTTTCAGAATCAAGGTTTATCGCTGGAAGATTTAATTAATGAAGGTAATTTAGGATTGATTAAGGCGGCTCAGAAATTTGATGAGACCCGCGGATTTAAATTTATTTCCTATGCAGTCTGGTGGATTAAACAGTCTATCATGCAGGCAATTGCCGATCAATCAAGAATGGTAAGACTACCTTTAAATCGTGTAGGTTCTTTAAGTAAAATAGGAAAAGCCTATAGGGATTTAGAGCAGCAGTTTGAGAGACCGCCGACGACTGAAGAGCTCGCAACAATTCTTGATATGACCGCAGATGAAGTTGCATATGCGCTTCAGATTGCAGGCAGACATGTGTCGTTCGATTCCCCCATTAAAGAGGGTGAAGATAAGAATAACCTGATAGATCTAATGCCGAATGAGCAGCAGCCATCGCCTGATGTAACCTTAATGAAGGAATCAATGAAGAAAGAAGTTGAAAGCATTCTTTCTACATTATCCGAAAAAGAATGCGAAGTACTTAAACTTTATTTCGGAATAAACGGCGAAAGACCTGCAACTCTTGAAGAGATTGGAGAAAAATTTAATCTGACGAGAGAACGTGTCCGCCAAATTAAAGAAAAAGCTATCAGGAGTCTAAGGCATTCTCCTAAGAGTAAAGCTCTTAGAGCTTATTTAGGTTAAAAATCCTATTAAAATTTAAGGCTGGTAAAACCAGCCTTTTTTATTCCACAGAAGTGATTTAGATTCCGGTGCATGTAATTCTGCTTGATATTTCCTTTACTGTTTTCTATTTTGATTAAAGAAATGAATATTAATAAAAAACAAATATTAACAAAAGCTATCGCCTGCTGTTGCTGTTGTAATTATAAACCGGCAGCGGCATTAAATTATTATGAATGATTAAAAATTAATTTGTATTTATGTATAAACCCGCTGCCGTTCAGCGGGTTTTTTATTTTAAAAAATTCATTCGGCTTGAAAAATGCAAAACGCGGTTCAATTAAAATCGGAAAGGTTAAAAAGAGAAAGATTTAGTCCCCGGGAAAAAGAGACTTGTTATTCAATTCTTAGTGCAATTGGCAATACTCCGCTAATTAAGATTAGCAGAATTATAGAAAAACTGAATCCCGGAGTTAAAATTTTTGCAAAAGCAGAATGGTTTAACCCGGGAGGATCCGTAAAAGACAGACCGGCTTTAAACATGATTTTGGAGGGAGAAAAAAAAGGACTCCTTACAAAAGACAAGATAATTATAGATGCTACCAGCGGCAATACCGGCATTGCTTATGCAATGATTGCCGCCGCTAAAGGTTACAAACTAAAACTTGCTATGCCTTCCAATGTAAGTGTTGAAAGAAAAAAAATAATAGAAGCCTACGGAGCCGAAATAATTTATACAGATCCTCTTGAAAATACAGACGGAGCGCAAAGAGCAGTTAAAAAAATTTATTCGGAAAATTCCGGTATGTACTTCTATCCCGATCAGTATAATAATTCCGCAAACTGGAAAGCTCATTATAAAACGACTGCCCTTGAGATACTTGTACAGACAAACGGTAAAATAACCCATTTCGTGTCCGGGCTGGGCACAACAGGAACTTTTGTCGGAGTTTCGAAAAAATTAAAAGAAGTTAATCCGGAAATTAAATGCATTGCCTTCCAGCCGGATTCCCCTTTGCACGGACTGGAAGGATTGAAACATCTTCAGACGGCAATTATCCCCGGGATTTATGATGAGTCATTAGCTGATGAGATGCTTGCAATATCGACCGAAGAATCATATGAATTTGTAAAAAAACTTGCACTTAAGGAGGGAATATTTGCCGGA
>CAYSGP010000007.1:0-2968 GCA_964430095.1 uncultured Ignavibacteriaceae bacterium | reverse complement strand
CGCCGCTGAATAACGGAACCTTCCTTCCCATTAAAGTTTTGATCTGCTCTTCAATTTTGAAGGAGTCGAATATTGAAGTCCCTGAACGGAAGAGTTCTACCTTATCGACTAATTCAGGATGAATAATCTGCACATAACTTTTTATCTGCTTATATACTTTCCGGGAATCGACAAACACTTTGGAAACATCCGGGGTAAAAAGATCCCGGATTACACTTGATGTAGTATTTAAATCCTGGTAGATAAGCGAAGGCGGTTTTTCGTTTTTAATTGTTGCCTGTATTTCTTCCCAGGTTTTAATCAGATTATTCATATCATCTTTTAGTGATTCCTCAGTCTGATTCCTGGCAACTGTTCTGATTATCAATCCGAAATTTTTAGGGAGTATAGTTCTTGCCATATATCTAAGACGTTTTCTTTCACGGAAATCAGATATCTTTTTCGAAACTCCGATTTTTCCGTCGAAAGGAAGGAGGACACAGAACCGCCCGGGGAGCGAAATCGATGAGCTTACCCGGACACCTTTGTTATTTACCGGTTCCTTTGTTATCTGAACAAGAATCTCCTGGTCTTTTTTTAATCTATAGATTATAGGATTTTCCATTTCCGGCTTAGCTGTTTTTAGAAGCTGCTCCGGGTTTTGAGATGCCTGATCATGTTTTGCAGCAGAAGACGATGCGGAAGTAATTGCATTAATTGAAGACGAAGAGTCTTCTTCATCAGATTCATCATCCAGGTCCGAATCTTCATCTCCAATCATTTCCTGGAGCTGCTGAGTGGATTCCCCGATGTCCGAAAAGTGAAGGAAGGCGTCATGCTTCATGCCTATATCGATGAATGCAGCTTTAATCCCGGGCAGAACCCGTGCTACTTTCCCCAGGTATATGTCTCCGACCATCCTCCTGTTTTCAGGATAGTCTACAAAGAAGTCTACTAAATTTCCGTCTTCGGTGATGGCGACTCGTGTCTGGGTAGTAGATGCGTTTATAATAATTTCTTTTGTCATAAAGGAAAAACTTTTTAGTTGAAATACACAATTTCTTTGAAAAAATTTTTATGAATGAAATTTCATGAAGGAAAAGCACAGAGTTATTGTCAGGCAGGAAATAATAATTAAAATAAAATAAAATGAAAAAATTTATCTGTGCTGCCATATAAATTCCGCAGAAGCTTCCATCGGAAGTTTCGTCTTAAATAAAATTATAAAATATCTAATAAACCTGATAAGCAGAATTATTTCAGACGGCCGGCTTGCTTCCCGCACCATCTTCTTTTAATAATTCTTTTCTGCTTAAGGAAAATTTTCCGTTCTCAATCTTTAAAAGCTTAACTGTAACTTTATCTCCTTCTTTAAAGTAATCAGTTACTTTATTAACCCGTTTATTATCAATCTGGGATATATGAAGAAGGCCTTCCTTCCCGGGAAGAATTTCGACAAAGGCTCCGAAGTCCATAATTTTTGTAATAATACCATCGTAAACTTCTCCGACTTCCGGTGTAGCAGTGAGCTTTTTTATATACTCTTTGCATTTCAATGCATTCTCCTTATTGGGAGATGCTATATTGACCGTTCCGTCGTCTTCAATGTTTATGTCGACTCCGAACAGCCTCTGCATACCCTGCACGGTTTTTCCGCCGGGGCCGATAATTAATCCGATCTGATCCTGCTCAACCTGCACTGTTATTAACCGGGGTGCATACTCGGATAACTGTTCGCGCGGAGTGTTTATCGACTCATTCATAATATTCAGAATATGCATTCTTCCTTCTTTTGCCTGATTTAATGCAATTTCCATAATTTCAAAGGAGATTCCCCTGATTTTGATATCCATCTGGAAAGCGGTAATTCCATCTTCAGTACCGGCAACTTTAAAATCCATATCACCTAGATGATCTTCATTTCCCAGAATATCCGAAAGAACAGCATATTTATCATCTTCCTTTACAAGACCCATTGCTATCCCCGCAACCGGTTTTCTTACCGGCACTCCGCCGTCCATTAATGCAAGCGAGCCGGAGCATACACTAGCCATTGAAGACGAACCGTTTGATTCGAGAATATCCGAAATTACTCTAACTGTGTATGGAAATTGATCTTCAGGGGGAAAAACATTCTTCAATGCTCTTTCGGCAAGATTCCCGTGTCCTATTTCCCTTCTGCCGACGCCTGTTAATCTGCCGGTCTCTCCTACGCTGAAAGGAGGGAAATTGTAATGCAGCATAAATTTTTTGGAATATTCGCTGGCAAGCCCTTCAATCATCTGCTGATCGTTTTTAGTACCTAATGTTAATGTTGCTAAACTCTGGGTTTCTCCTCTTGTAAACAGGGAAGACCCATGGGTACGGGGAAGAACTCCAAGCTCGATTGAAATCTGTCTTATCTGTTTTGTATTCCTGCCGTCCAGCCTTATCCCTTCCGTCAAAATTCTGTTCCGCATTAATTCCTTTTCGGTGTCCTCAAGGATTTCGGAAATCTCCTTTTCTTTTTCGGGATATTTTTCATTTAAAGATTCAGTAATTAGCTCCCTAAGCTGCTTATTCTTTTCGTTTCTTTCTTCCTTTTTCAGAATAGAATAAACTATCTCCTTCATTTTTTCAGACGATAGAGCAAGAACATTATTCTTGAATTCCTGGTCAATTTCTCTGGGCGGTATTTCTTTTTTAGGTTTTCCCGCAGCTTCTTTTAATTCATTCTGCAGCTGAACAAGCTTTTTGATCTCCAGGTGAGCAAATTTCAAAGCATCAAGAAGAATTTCCTCGCTTACTTCATTAGCTTCACCTTCAACCATCATAAGGGAATCTTCCGTACCGCCAACAACGAGTTCGAGATCTCCCTGCTCTATTTGGGCAAATGTAGGATTGGCTATAAATTCGCCATTTACCCTGCTTACCCTGACTTCCGCCATTGGGCCTTCAAAAGGAATATCGGATATAGTCAAAGCGGCAGAAGCACCCACCGCTCCAAGAA
>CAYSGP010000006.1:0-2577 GCA_964430095.1 uncultured Ignavibacteriaceae bacterium | reverse complement strand
GTAATATCTCCATTCGGAAATGCTATATAACCTAATCCTGGAATATTAACTCCGGCAGGAGTACTGGCAGCTGTACCTTCAAAATCAAATTTAACTTCACTCCTGTAGCTTAATCCAAATGATAATTGCTCCAATGGTTTGTACATTAAAGCGGCAGAAAATCCATAGCTGGTGTTATTTCCTTCTAAGTTAACTTCAACGTCTGATTGCCCTGTAAGAGGGTGAACAACATTATTTATTATCTTAACATTTGCATAAGCAATAACAGCACATGCACTTAAAGAAAATTGATCCGAAAATTTATATGCAACAGCAGGGGTGAAGAAAAAAGATTTTATTTCGGTATCAACAGCCAATTCGTTTCCCACCCAATCGGAAGGCCACTTTGTGCCGAGTCCGTACTGATTGTTTACGCTTAAACCTGCATACCAGTTTTCATCAAACTGATGAGTGATATAAACATCGAATGGGGTAAATATCTGTTTTTCCATTTCCCATTCGGTTGTTTCAGGCGAAGGTCCCGTAAATTTTGTGGCTGGTGCGATTACCGAAAGGCCTACTATGAATTGTGTTCCATGCAATTGTGTTATTCCTGCAGGATTGAAGAAAATTGCTGACGGATTATTAGCAACGCCTGTAAAAGCATTAGCCATTGCAAGAGCTTTTGCCCCTTGTTCATTAATCTGAAATCCCCCTGCCAGTGCAAGATTACATAAGGCAGCAAAAAAAACAGTAACAAATAGTATTTTTTTCACTTTTTCTCCTTTTGTTGAATTGGATAAAGCATTATTCTATTTATAATATGAATTTGGCGGAGAGCCGAAGAAGATTCCCCACATGATGAGAAATATGATGTTTTTAAAAAATGACATACTCAATTGAGACGTAAAATAATTCAAAGAAGTATTAAAAGGCAATAAAAATTTTAAATATTTTGAAATTCGAGGTATGAGATTAGGGGGTATAAGGGTATAAAGTGTATAAAGGGATAAGGGTATAGAGGGATAAGGAAGAAATTTTATAATTAACATTATTTAAAAAAGTGTCAAACTTTTTTTGGGACAGGTCAGATTACTTACCTCCCCTCTCCTTTGGAGAGGGGGCGGGGGTGAGGCTCTGATCTATTATAAAAAGGACGGCTCCCTTTTCTACTGCGATTCCTTCTTTTGCAAGTATTTCTCTGATTTTTCCTTTAGACGGCGAGCGCAGCTCGTTTTCCATTTTCATTGCTTCAAGAATTAATACCGGTTCGCCGGCTTCTACATCATCTCCGGTTTTCTTTTTAATCTTAAGGATCAATCCGGGCATGGGAGATTTTATTTCCGAATGATGATTAAGCTGTCCCTTCGATTCCATCATCAATGCGGCTTTTTCCTGAAGCGATGTCCTTATTATAACTTCAAAATGTCTTCCGTTAAGTGTAATTGAAAGCTTTTCTTCGGTCAAGTTCCTTGAATAGATTTCAAAAATTTTATTCATGATCTTGAACATGAAAAGATTTGAATTCAGCGGCTGCAGTTCAAAATTATATTTTTTATCATCTATAAAGAGGAGATTATCCTCAACTTTAATCTTTTTTTTAATCGCGTTTACAGTTACAACATACTCATTCATAAATGAGGTCCGTCCATCTGTTTTCCCCGGAAGTTTGTGTTTTTTTATTCGGTGCTGAACGGGATTTCATAACAGCAGCAAACAACGCGGCAATTTCATCCAGGTTCTCACCGGAATTCGAGGTTATAAATTCATTAAGCTCTTTTAAATTATTATCAACAAAATTTATATCGTAGCTTCCGGAGATAAATGATTTATGATTTAAGATAGAAATCAAGAAAGGAATATTTGTAATTACTCCCGCAATCATATATTCGGATAATGCAGCGGCAATTTTCTTTACTGCCGCTTCGCGGTCATGCGCATGGCAAATCAGCTTTGCTATCAGCGGATCGTAATTAATTGTAATATCTGAATGCTGATTAAACCCGGAATCCACTCTTATCCGGTTTCCCGCAGGTTCTCTGTAGCAGTAAATTTCCCCGGCTGAAGGGAGAAAATTATTCGACGGATCTTCCGAGCAGATACGGCATTCAATTGCATGTCCGTTTAATTTTATATTATTCTGATTAAACGACAATTTATTCCCCGCCGCTATTGAGATTTGTTCCTTCACCAGATCAATGCCGGTTACCATTTCGGTTACCGGGTGTTCAACCTGGATACGCGTATTCATCTCGAGAAAATAAAATTTTTTATCCTGATCCATTAAAAATTCGATCGTACCGGCATTATAATATTCACAGGCTTCAGCAGCCTGCACTGCAGCTTCCGTAATTTTTTTTCTCGTTTTTTCATCCACAAAAGATGAAGGTGATTCTTCAATAATTTTCTGGTAACGCCTTTGAACCGAACATTCCCTTTCGAAAAGATGTGCATAATTTCCATGCTTGTCTGCAATTACCTGGACCTCAATATGCTTCGGACTGACAAAAAATTTTTCAATATAAATTTCTCCATTTCCAAAAGCATTGAGTGCTTCCCTCGATGCAGATTCAAAAGCCGGAAGAAATTCTTTTTTGG
>CAYSGP010000005.1:0-2962 GCA_964430095.1 uncultured Ignavibacteriaceae bacterium | reverse complement strand
CCGGATATTAAGATCGAAGAACTGCGGGGAAATGTTCCTTCAAGAATAAAAAAATTTCTTGACTCGGAATGGGATGCAATAATATTAGCAAGAGCCGGTGTAGAAAGGCTTGGATTAAAAAAGTTCATCTCGTCATTTATTTCAACGGACGAACTGCTTCCGGCTGTAGGTCAAGGCGCTCTGGGAATTGAGATAAATTCTAAAAATAAATTCATCGAAGAAATTCTTCAGGCGGTTCATCATGAAGAAACTTACAAAGCAGTTCTTGCTGAAAGATCATTGTTAAAAGCTTTGGAAGGAGGATGCCAGGTCCCCATTGGCGCGTTTGCTGAAGCAAAAACAAACGGAATTTATTTAGATGCCCTTGTAGGCTCTCTGGATGGAACTACTACATTCAGAAAAAAAATGAAAGGAAGTAAAAAGGATCCGGAAAGATTGGGGAAAGCACTAGCCAGAGATCTGCTTAAAGCAGGTGCAAAAGAAATTCTGGATGAAATAAACGGAATCCGGTATTCTCCTTCAATTAATGCTTAAACTGTATGAATGACGCTGCAGTCACAAATAAAGAAAATAAGAAAAGTCTAAAAAGAAAAAAAATTATTGAATCTGCCTTTCAATTGTTTTCACGGAAAAGTTATCATGAAGTAATGATGGAAGATGTCGCAAGGCTTTCTTCGATAGCAAAAGGCACGGTTTACACTTATTTCAGTTCAAAGGAAGAACTTTATTTTTCTATAATGAAATTAAGAATGGAAAAGCTGACCGTTTCACTAAAAGAAAATATTAAAAATGAAATCAACAGCATAAGTTCGTTACATTCTTTTATTGTCCATCTTTATATGTTCATGATGAAATATCAAAATTTCTTTTTGATGTATAGAAAGGAAACTCTTAAAACAGAACATGAACTCTGCTCGGAACTGATTGAAATAGAAAAAGATTATAGGAATATATTATTTGAAATTATTAAATCGGGAAAAGATGAGAGACTATTCAGAAATATTAATGAGGATTTTGCTGTTGAATTAATTTTAGGGAGTATCTATGGCGCTGTGCATAGAGGAATAGAAAATGATTTTCCGGAAATTCAGCAGAGAATAGAAAGAGAAATAATATTTGATTTTATTCTTAACGGCTTAACGAAAGAGTTAAATAAGAATATGCTTCCGCTGCAAGGTAAGATTATCGTACTGACAAGATCCGCTGATCAAATCCGGGAATCGGCCGAAAAATTTATTAAGCTCGGAGCGCAGGTTATTTCATTCCCGACTTTAGAGATTATTCCTCCTGAAAGCTGGCAGCAGTTTGATGAAATTATTCATTCACCGGCAAAAATTGATTTTTTAATTTTTACTTCGGCAAATGCTGTGAAGATGTTTTCTAAAAGACTTGAAGAATTGGACATCAGCTTAAATTTTAACAATGTTGAGGTTATTGCGGTTGGCAATAAATCCGCAGAAGTTTGCAGACAAAACAATATCCCTGTAAAAATCATTCCCAAGGATTTCAGCAGTGAGGGTATACTTGACGAACTATCCACTTACAACTTAACCGGAAAAGTAATTTTTATACCCCGTTCTGCTATTGGAAGGGATGAACTTCCGGCAGGCTTGGAATCAATGGGCGCAGTTGTAAAAACAGCTTCTGTTTATAATGTGGGTGTTCCGTCATATGAAAATTTGAAACCTTATATTGAAAAAATAAACAGCTGCAAACCTGAGCTCTTTATATTTACAAGTCCGTCGACTTTTGAAAATTTTACATCAATTCTAAATATTGCTGACCCGCAAAAATATTTTGCCGATTTTACTGTTGCTGCAATCGGGCCGACTACTAAAGAAGCAATCGAGAAAAAACAAGTAAAAGTAGATATAGTTCCATCTGAGTATTCTTTGGAAGGGTTACTAAAGGCAGTAATTGATTATTATACTAAATGAAATTGTTAAATTGTCAAACTGTTAAATTGATAGGCTCTTTAATAACTATAACAATTTAGCAATATAATAGTTTAGCCATTTGACAATTTAACAACTAAATTGGAGAAAATTGAACAAATTAAAAAACCCTCTTTTCCTGCAGGCATGTAAGAGGAAGCCTGTTGAAAGAACCCCAATATGGATAATGCGCCAGGCGGGAAGATATTTGCCTGAATACAGAGCAATCAGAGAAAAATATGATTTTCTTACAATGTGCAAGACTCCGGAGATTGCAGCTCAAGTAACAATTCAGCCTGTGGACATTATAGATGTTGATGCTGCAATTATTTTTTCGGACATACTTGTAATCCCTGAAGCAATGGGAATGAAGCTCGAAATAGAAGAAGGGAAAGGGCCGATTTTTCATAATCCTTTAAAAAATGAAAGCGATATCGATTCGTTAAAATTCTTGGATCCATTTAAAGATTTAAAATTTGTACTCGATGCTGTTTCCCTAACAAAAAAAGAAATAAACGGCAGAGTACCTTTAATAGGATTCTGCGGCTCTCCATGGACGCTCTTAACATACATGGTTGAAGGAAAAGGATCAAAAAATTTTTCGGAGATAAAAAAATTTATTTATAATGAGCCGAAACTTGCTCATAAAGCATTAAACTTACTTGCTGATTCGGCAGCTGATTATTTAAATGCTCAAATTGAATCTGGTGCAGATGCAGTCCAGATTTTCGATACTTGGGGCGGAATTCTTTCGCAGGATGATTTCGAGGAATTTTCTCTTTTATATATTTTAAAAATTATAGATGAACTTAAGCGGAAAGATGAACCGGTAATTGTTTTTGCTAAAGGAATACATTATAAGCTAAGGAAGCTTGCAAAATGCGGTGCGGATGTAATCGGGCTGGATTGGACAATGGATCTTGGTAAAGTGAGAAAGAAAATAGGGAATAAAGTTTCGCTTCAAGGAAACTTAGATCCTACTGTTCTGTATGCAGGGGAAGAAAAGATCAAAAAAGAAGCAATAAAAG
>CAYSGP010000004.1:0-2674 GCA_964430095.1 uncultured Ignavibacteriaceae bacterium | reverse complement strand
AAAACGGTCAGATCATTTTTCCTAAAATTATTAATTCCGCCGAATGGAACAGCTTATCGAAAAGTGATACTATTCCCTCCGGTTCAAGAATTGATTATTTCTCCGTTGGGATCAAATCTGACGGCCAAATTGATACGCTGCCCAATTTATCTTTTTCAGGAAATACAGCTTCTCTGCTGCATATTAATTCTGCTGTTTATCCGGAATTAAGAATAGGGGCAAGGCTCAATTCAAATGAACAGTTTGAATCGCCCTCTGTATTTTCAGCCGGAGTAGATTTTAAAGGTGTTCCGGAACTAGGAATAAATTATCAAGTAGTATCCGTGGACAACGATACAGTTGAGCAGGGAGAGGATGCAAATTTAAAATTTTATGTTTATAACGCCGGCGGATCCGGGGCAGACAGTTTTGATGTTGCCGTAGAAGTTATTAAGCAGGATAATTCGAGGGAAATAATATTTGAGCAGAAAATTATCTCACTTAACCCTGATCAAAATAAATTATTTAACGTATCCTACAATACATCAAGCGGGGGAGGTGAAAATTCTTTCTATATTTCCGTAGATAATTCAAATCATGTTAAAGAATTGTATGAAGACAATAACTACTATTCGGCACCATTTTATGTTTTACCCGATACAACGAAAGCTTCCCTGTCAATAACTTTTGACGGTTCGGATATTTTTGACGGAGAATATATTTCATCAAATCCCGATATAAAAATTGAGCTTAATGCTCCTTCGATGCAGCCTGTTACCGATACCTCTTCGATAAGCATCTACTTAAATGGGCAGCCGGTTTATTTTGCCGGCAATCAAGAATTGTCTTATGAATTTAATAATGAAAATCCTAAAGTTGTTATAGACTATAAGCCCGAGCTTACCGACGGTTCATACCTGCTTAGAGTTGTGGCTAAGGATATTTCTTCTAATTTTACTGATTCGGCGGCGGTTGAAAAAAATTTCTTGGTATCAAACGAAGTAAAAATTATTGATGTATATAATTATCCTAACCCTGTTTCCGATAATACTTATTTTACTTTTAAGCTGACTCAAATTCCTGATGAGCTTAAAATAAAAATATATACCGTAGCTGGAAGGCTTGTTAAGGAGATAGAGAAATATTCCGGTGATCTGAAATTTGATTTTAACCGCCTTTTCTGGGACGGAAAAGATCAAGACGGGGATTTTCTCGCCAATGGAGTTTATTTTTATAAAATTATCCTGAAAAAAGGAAATGAAATAGAAAACATAACCCAAAAATTGGCAATTACAAGATAAAGGTTTTTCGTCGATCTTTATTTTAATCCATAAATTCTGTGAAACATGAAGAATTCTTTTACCATTTTTCTATTATTTTTTTTGTTATCATCCTTTTCTTTTGCTCAATTAGAGCAGTATCCTAGAGAAAACCGCGGACAAATAGCGGGTGGATTCGGAGTGACATGGATTGACAATGAACCATACTATACCTTGCGTTTTTTACCCGAATTATCTTTCGCAAATTTCGGCGTAGGTTTGGATTTAAGGCTGGATATCGACAAGAACGGAAATTTGAGGAAGGAAAATTTTAATGAATTTTCCGATTACCTGAGTTTGATTAGATATGTACGCTACGGAGTAAAAAATGATCCGGTTTTTGTAAGACTTGGCGCGCTGGATTACTACACTCTAGGCCACGGGAGCATAATGTATTTATATAATAATAGCCCCAGCTTTGATGCAAGGAAAATTGGATTTGTGCTGGATATTGATTTCGGAAATTTCGGTTTCGAATCCATCTACAGCAGGTTTGCAGAAGCCGGAGTAGCAGGATTCAGAGGATATGTAAGACCGCTTCAGTTTACCGATTTGGGAATTGTTCCTGTCATTGGAAATTTAGAGTTGGGTGTTACTGTTGCCTCCGATTTTCATAAATATGCCGGAATAATTTCCGCTCTTTATGATCCTGCTTCTAAAACGCTCGATGTAACCGATGATAAAGGAGCAATAGACATTGTAGGTTTGGATCTGGGATTGCCTCTTATCTCAAACAGCTTGCTTGATTTGACACTTTATATAGATTATACAAAGATTTTAGATTTCGGAAACGGCGCGGCAACCGGCATTATCGCTCATTTCGGAGGTCTTGGAATTGTAACTGCTTCTGCTAAATTAGAAAGACGGTTTAACGGAAAACAATATATTCCTTCCTATTTTAATTCACTCTATGAGATTGAAAGATTTATGACCGATGCCTCTTCTCAAAGTTTAACATCGCCTGTTACAAAAGCTCAAAAACTTGCATTTATGGCTGCGGAGAACGGTTACTACGGCGAACTGTTAGTGAGTGTACTGGGTACCTTCAAAATATTCGGCAGTTACCAGAGACTGGATAAAGTCTCAGACAGCGGTATTCTTCATCTGTATGGCGATATTATCCCGGAAGAGCTTCCTTTTATTCTTAGAACAGGCTATGATAAGCTTTACATTAAAGATGAAAAAGATCTTTTTACCCTTGATGACCGTTCTTATTTCTTCATAGAAACGGGGTATAAACCTTATCCCTTTATAGTTTTTGCAATAAATTATAACTGGACATATACACCTCTTAGAGATGCCGATAAAAATATAATAGATTACGAACCGCAGAAAAGAATAGAACCGAGAGTATATTTTATGGTACCGTTTAATCT
>CAYSGP010000003.1:0-5622 GCA_964430095.1 uncultured Ignavibacteriaceae bacterium | reverse complement strand
ACCAATCGAAGAGCTTATAAGAGAAAAGCGAATTAAAAAAGTCGTAAAGCTAGCATCTAACGAAAATCCTCTTGGACCATCGCCTAAAGCATTAGAAGTTATAAAAGATCATATTCATGAACTCCACAGATATACCGATCCTTCAAATTACAGGCTGATAAATGAAATTGCCAAACGTTATTCCAGGAAACCGGATCAAATAATTTGCGGAAGCGGCTCGGATTCTTTGATACAGTATATTATTATGGCATTCAGCAGCTGCGACGATGAATTAATTACATCTCAGGGAACATTTATAGGGTGGTACGTAAATGCAGATAAGCTTGGCAGAAATTCTATTCTGATCCCGTTAAAAAACTACTGCTATGATTTGCCTAAAATAGCAGGTAGTGTTACTGACAAAACCAAGATAGTATATCTCGCAAATCCGAATAATCCTACCGGCACGATGTTTACAAAAGGAGAATTCGAAAAGTTTATGAAGAGAATTCCCGATTCGGTTCTTGTTGTGCTTGATGAAGCATATACAATTTATGCGGAATCTAATCCTGAATATCCCAACGGACTAAACTATGATTTTGAAAATCTTATTGTATTAAGAACTTTGTCCAAAGCATACGGACTTGCAGGTATTAGATTGGGTTTTGCTGCAGGATCTCCTGGGGTAATTAAGGAGTTATATAAGGTTAAGCTTCCTTTTGAACCGAATTACTTGGCGCAGGAAGCTGCAATTGCTGCTTTCGGGGATGAAGAATTCATAAAAAAAACAATTGAAGCAAACCGTGTATCTTTAGAAATAATGAGAAATACATTTGAGAAAATAGGAATAAAACATATTCCTACACATGCTAATTTTTATCTCATGGTCTTTCCAAATGAAGAATTTGCTTATGAATTTAGTGAAGAGTGTTTAACCCAAGGTCTTATTCTAAGGCATCTTCCGTCTTTCGGACTTCCAAACTGCATAAGAATCAATTCGGGTACTTTTGATGAAACATATTTTGCGCTGAATATTATTAAAGAGGCTTATTCAAAGTTCAGCAAAAAATATGAAATTATATACTAGATTATTGATTAAGAATTACCGTTAAGTCCATTTATTATTGAAATTAGAGGAAGTCATTTTATGAAATTTATATCATATATTAATAAATCGAATAATAAGGAAAGGGCAGGTATTTTTTTTAACAATCATATTTATGATTTGAAAAAATGCGGGAAGGAAATTGGTATAAAGCTGCCGTCAAAAATAAGCAGGCTTTTAAATGAATGGGAGGAATCAAATAGGAAGGTTTATAAAGTTGATCAAGCAATTAAAAAACAAGAGATTAAAGAATTCATGAAAAAAAAGGAGATTAAATTATTGTCTCCTGTGCCGCATCCTGCTTCGTGCAGAGACGGGTACGCATTCCGGCAGCATGTTGAGAAAGCTAGACGAAACCGCGGGTTGGATATGATTCCTGAGTTTGATCAATTCCCGGTATTTTATTTTACTAATCACCATGCGATATATGGTGAAGGAGATATTATTGTTGAAAAGGATCATTTAAAAGGACTGGATTTTGAACTGGAAGCTGCGGTCATTATCGGGAAAAGAGGGAGGAATATTCCTATTGAAAAAGCGGATGAATATATTGCCGGGTATACAATAATGAATGATTTTTCTGCAAGATTTCTGCAGATGGAGGAAATGAAATTAAGCTTAGGCCCGGCAAAAGGGAAAGATTTTGCAACTGCATTAGGCCCGTTTTTAGTTACACCTGATGAACTTAAAGAATACAAAATTGAAACCGACTGCGGAGATAAATATAACCTTGAAATGAAAGCATATCATAAGGGAAATTTAGTTTCGGAAGGAAATCTTAAAGATATGAACTGGACTTTCGCACAAATTATTTCACGGGCTTCCTATGGAGCAGATCTTCTTCCCGGTGACGTTATTGGTTCGGGCACTGTCGGTACCGGATGTTACCTGGAGATAAACGGGACGAAAGCACTGGAAGCAAAAACTAAAGGGGAAATGTATAATCCTGTCTGGCTGGATAACGGAGATACAATAGAATTAGAAATTACAGGATTGGGTAAACTGAAAAACCGCATTATAAAATCTCCAAACAATATTTCTATTCTATCGGGGCAGATTTAATTATGTTTCATTTCGAACCTAAAGATTTGATTGTGCCGGAAGTGCATAGATTGCTGCTGGGAGGTGTTGGTCCGAGACCAATTGCTTTAGTATCCACAATATCTTCTGCCGGAGTTCCCAATTTAACTCCGTTTTCTTTTTTCAATGCGTTCGGTTCAAATCCTCCGGTAATTGCCTTTTCACCTTCTAGAAGAGGGAAGAATGCTTCATTAAAAGATACTTATAATAATATTGTGCAAACCAGGGAATGCGTAGTCCATTCCGTAACGTATTCTATGGTTGAGCAGGTTAATCTGGCATCCGCAGAATATCCGCCTGAGATTAATGAATTTATTAAATCCGGATTGACCCCTATCGATTCTGATATTGTGAAGCCGAAAAGAGTAAAGGAATCGCCGTTTCATATGGAGTGTAAAGTAAGGGAGATTGTTAATGCCGGTGAGGGCGGAAGTTCTGCAAATATTATTGTTTGTGAAGTGCTGAAATTTCATGTTGCGGAAGATATCTTTAAGAACGGGATAATTCATCCCGATTTAATTGATTTAGTGGGTAGAATGTCCGGAAGTTTTTATACAAGAGCAAGAGGATCTTCAATCTTTGAGGTTGAGAAGCCGCAGAAGCTCGGAATCGGATATGATATGCTTCCAGATTATATTAAGAATTCAAATATTTATTCTGCAAATAACCTGGGGAAGTTTGGGAAAATAGAGTCGATTCCTTCCGAAGAAGAGGTAAGTCAATTTATCTGCGAAGTTAAAGATGATCAGACAAAAGAATTTGAAATGACTGAAGAAGCATTCTTCCGTTATTTAACGCAGAATGAGTATAAAAAAATGCTGAAGGTCTCGCTTGTTCTTGCCGGGAATCCAAGGCTAAAAACCTTTTTAGAGATGACTGCAAAATGCGCTCTAGAGCAGAATGATTTATTATTTGCCTGGAAAACTGCAGTTTACGCAGGCAATTTTAACAAATAAAATGGATCAGCTCGAATCCTCGATACATACAATTTTTATCCGAAATTTTTTAATCACTACAAAAAATTAAAATTATTTTAACAATTTTTCAGGCTCAGAGTGAAAGAACCATTGTGGAATCCTTCGGCTGAACGTATAAGCAATTCCAATATGACCTCATTTATGCGCTATGCGGAATTGATTGCAGGGAAACCTTTTCACACATACAGTGAATTGTATGAATGGTCGATAACAGATCTCGAAGAATTTTGGAAATCTATCTGGGTTTTATCAGGTATAATCCATTCAAGGAAATATGATAAAATTTTGACCAATCCTGTTATGCCCGGTGCGAAATGGTTCCAGGGAGCCGAGCTTAATTTTGCAGAAAATCTTTTAAAATACAGAGATAATCAAACTGCATTAATAAGTGCACGAGAAGATAAGCCCGCAGTAAGATTAACTTATTCTGATTTGCACGGCAGGACAGCTTCACTGGCACATTCACTGAAGCAAATGGGATTGAAAGAAGGGGACAGAGCAGCAGGTTTTATCACAAACATACCGGAAGCAGTTATTGCAATGCTTGCCGTTACTAGTATCGGTGCGGTATGGTCATCGGCTTCGCCCGATTTCGGGTTTAACGGAATATTAGACCGGTTTGGACAGATTCAGCCTAAAGTTTTATTTGCCGTCGAAGAATATCAGTACAATGGTAATTTAATCTCCTGCACCGAAAAAATTGAACGATTAGCAGAAAATATCCCGGAAATTGAAAAAATAATTTTAATACCGAATTATCACGATCTTCAAAGTCCTATTCAAAAAAGATCAAGTAAAATTAAAAATTCAGTTTACATTGATGAAATCCTTTTTGATCAGATTAATGAAATCGAATTCCGGCAGCTTCCTTTTGATCATCCTGTATATATTATGTATTCATCGGGGACTACCGGCAAACCTAAATGCATTGTCCACGGGGCAGGAGGAACCCTGCTTCAGCATTTTAAAGAATTATCCCTTCATACTAACTTGACAAGGAACGATACTATTACATACTATACAACATGCGGATGGATGATGTGGAATTGGCTGGTCAGCTCGCTGAATATCGGAGCAGCAGTTTTTTTATACGATGGCAGCCCGGTTTATCCATCCCCAAGCGCTTTGTGGAAAAAAATAGATGAAGAAAAAATTTCGATTTTCGGAACTAGCCCGAAATATTTAAATCTCTTTAGTCAGAACGATATTCAAATTAAAAAAGAATTTGATCTTTCATCTTTAAAAACTGTTCTTTCAACAGGTGCTCCTTTACCGGAAAATATTTTTAAATGGATTTACTCCTCTGTTAAGAACGAACTTCAGCTTTCATCAATATCCGGGGGTACAGACATTATATCCTGCTTTATGCTGGGTAATCCGAATTTACCGGTATATGCCGGTCAACTGCAGTGCCGGGGATTGGGAATGAAAGTGGAATCATTTGATGAAAATGGGAAACCGGTAATAAATAAAAAAGGAGAACTCGTCTGCACAAAACCGTTTCCTTCGATGCCTGTTTTCTTTTGGAATGATCCGCAGGGAGAGAAATACAGGTCGGCATATTTTGACTATTACCCCGGAATATGGAGGCACGGAGATTTTATTCAGATTACCGAAAAAGGAACAATAATAATTTACGGCAGATCGGATGCAACTTTAAATCCCGGCGGGGTACGTATCGGAACCGCAGAAATTTATAATGTAATTGAAACTATGGAAGAAATTTCCGACAGCCTTGTAATAGGACAGAAATGGAAAGACGATGTAAGAGTTATTTTATTTGTGGTTTTAAAAGAAAGAATTATTCTGAACGAAGAACTCATCCTTAAAATAAAAAATACCATAAGAACAAATTCCTCCCCGAGACATGTTCCCTCAAAGATTATTCAGGTAAATGATATTCCCCGCACAATCAATTTTAAAAAAGTAGAGCTGGCAGTAAAAAAAATAATTGAAGGAGATGAAGCGGATAATAAGGAAGCGTTAGCAAACCCGGAAAGCCTGGAGCAATTTAAAAACATTAGTGCTCTTTTAACGGATTAATTCCTATATTGCATTCCGAATTCTTAAAAAAATCCGAGGTTTCGTGAGTTTCAGCAAAGAAATAAATAACGGTATACTTGTTATAAATACCGGTCTGAAAAGAGCAACGATGAATGAATCGGCAGAATTTAAAGAATTTTTAATAAAGGAAATCGAGAGCGGCTCCAGCAGAATACTTGTCGACCTGAGAAACTGCGAATTTATTGATTCTACTTTTTTAGGAACCTTAATCTTTGCGTCAAGAAAATTGATTAAGAATGAGGGGAGCATAAGGATCCTTGCGCATTATACTTTGATTCCCTCTATACTAAAGCTGACAGGGACATCTAAAATGCTCCCGGTCTTTGAAAATAAAGATGAAGCTGTTGAAAGCTTCAGTATAAGAAATTAAATAAGGAATAAATTAAGGGGCAATATGGATTTTACCAAAGAAACCGA
>CAYSGP010000002.1:0-8658 GCA_964430095.1 uncultured Ignavibacteriaceae bacterium | reverse complement strand
TATCGGCTAACACTACTTTAAAAGATGCCGTAAGAGGAATAGCATTTTCAATATTTATGTTAAGGTCGGCTTTTTTGCTTTCCAAAATCGATTCCCTGTCCCCGCCATTAATTTTTAGTTCGAGTGTATCTGTAACAGTAGTATTTTTTAGAGCTAAATATCCCCTGGTTCTGAATAATACTCCGTATTTTATGGAATCCTTATTTGTCGTAGTAAAAGAAACATTTTCGTTATCCGGATTAATAATGTGTTCCGCGATTATCTCAATTTCATCCGGAAGAAAAGTCAGGAATTCATTAATATTGCTGTTAAGCTCGTTAAATATTATTTCACTTTTTTGTGTCTGAAGGAGGATATCGATACTGCTGCCGTCTCTGAAGGAAAGACTTTGAGTTTCCCCGCTGTTCCTTCTCCCGATTATCTGCAGGTTTTTTAAACCGGCTTTAAATATCGATCTGTAGTAGGAAGCATAATCTGTGCTGAAATTTAGTGAAGCTTCTTTAAGAAAAAGTTTATCCCGGTATTTTAATGCATCTCCCAATTTTAAAGAAAATGTTTCATTAAAATTCCCCAAATTCTTTCGATTAATTTTCCCCGTTATTGAACTGAACTGGAAATTTGAATTTGTAAAATCACAAATTAACGAATCGTTTAAATTACCGGAAGTTATTGAAGGATTCAGCACCAGAAATTTTTTAAGCGAGGGGTGCTGGTCGATGGGAAAATTATATTTATAACCCTCTAAATTTTGTGTTGCTGAATCATAGCTCATCGGAAACACTGTTCTGTTTAAAGTTAGAACGGAGCCGTCTTTTGAAATACCCGGGATCTTTAAAGTCAGATAAATTATCTCTGAAGTGGGATTAAATATTCTATAATGAATTGTCCCGCTGCTGAAGACAGCACTGTCTATTTCTATACCTTCCGGGAAAAGAATTAAGATCATCTGTGAATCGGATTGTGCATCAATAACAACATCATTCATTATTGATTCATTATCTAATCCTATCATGTTTGCTATTCCTGAATTAACGTTGTAATCATCCGATTCGATTATATAAATACTATCGTTCACACCTGAATAGATATTTCTATTTTCATCAATAATATCACTCATCGAATAAGAACGGTTGACAATCGGAAGGTTTAAATCCACATCCCATTGCGGCGGGATAATTTCTTCAGGCAGATCGATACATCCCGAATTCAGTAATATACTGGAAAGAAGCACAGTTAAAACTTTTAAGATATTTTTCATATTTCCTCGTCAGCAACCTTTTTAATGCAAACACATGCCCAACCGCTATGCCACTTTGTGAATTGTTAAAACATCGTAACTGCTTAAGAAAACCTTTTTTAGGGTGAAATATTTACGCATAAAATATGCCCCATGTAAATTTTACAAGAAGTGTTTTTTCTTTAGTAAATTGATAGGCTAATTTTGTAGACAGAATAAAAAAAGCGGGCATTAACCCGCTTTTATGATTAGATTTAGTTTACCTTCTCGTCTTTCTTGACGGGAGGAATGAATCCAAAATGCTGGTTTTGAGGAGCTTCAAGTTTAATCTCACCAAACCTGCTTTCGTATTTTTCAATATTCTCTTTCAAAGCTTTCATAAGCATTTTAGCATGCTGAGGAGTGGTAATAATTCTGGCATGAACTTTAGCTTTCGTAGCGCCCGGAACAATTCTTACGAAGTCTATAATAAATTCAGCAGGCGAATGAGTTATTATTGCTAAATTTGAATAAACACCTTCTGCTTCTTTTTCTCCGAGTTCAATATTTATCTGCTGTCCCTGGGGAGGCGGATTCTGATTCATTTCCATACTTTCATTAAATTTTAATTTTTATTTACTTTTTAAACTGATCGGCTTTGTCAAAAGCGTTCTGTGCATCGTCTGTTCTGCCGAGGATTGTATAAACTCTTCCTAAAAGCTCCCAGATAGGTGCTTCTTCAGGCCTCAACTGCACCACTTTTTCCAAGTAAGGAAGAGCAGCCTGATATTTCTGCTTAGCTTCTTCACTCGAAACAACCTTTTCTTCAGCGGCTTTTTGAATGCTTGCTCCCCATTTAACATAAGTCACCGCCAGATTGTAAATCGCATTTTCATAATCAGGATCTATCTCAATTGCCTTCGAAAACTGCTCTTCAGCTCCTGCAAAATCATTAGCCCCTAACAAAAGAACTCCGTAATTGTATTTATAAAATTTATTACCTGGATCCTGTTCAATGCCGGCTTTAAATGCAGTAAGTGCGATATCAATTTTATTTGCTCCTATGTATGAATTTGAGAGTGTTAATAAAAGATCGCCGTCATCAGGATATCTTTTCCTTCCTTCTTCAAGAACTTTTATTGTTTTATCATAATATTCCATTGCCTGAACACTATCCTGAACATTCTTCGTCTGTTCATACTGACTTTTCAATTTACTGGCTTTGTCATAAAAAATATCACCTAAAAACTTATATGCATCCAGCGGATGATCTTTTTCGATTAAAGTTTCCAGAGGTTTGATAGCGTCGTCATATCTCTTGACGTTCATATATACTCTTGAAAGATAATCGTATGTAATGGCCGAATCAGGTTCCAGCATTATGGCTGTCTCAAAAGCTTCTATAGATTTATCAAAATAAATTTTACTGCTGTCCTGGTCAGTAGTATTTATTCCTTTCTTGAAAAAGACAACGCCTTTGTTATTAATCAAATTAGACCAATGATATATCTTTAAAGTTGAAGCATCTTCTTTGTATTTGTCGCTGATCGCTACAGATTTATTTAGAGCATCATTCATCTCTTTGTACTGACCTAATTCACCTTGAACAACTCCCAGCAGATAATATCCTTCATCGCTCTGAGGATTTTTCTCAACCTCTTTTTTCAAAGATTCAAGCGCTTTGTCATAATTCTTCTGCTGAATATATAATTTAGCACTTGTTAATTCGGAAGATGAACATTGAAAACCGGAATAAATTATTCCTAATCCCAATAATAAAGTGATTAAAAGCTTTTTTGGTTGCATTATAACTCCAGTTGTATATTCAAAATTTGGATTAAGAAAATTACGGGTTCTGGGCTCTATAGTCAAGAATAAATACCCTCTATAGATGTAGGGAATTATTGAAAAAATAATTAAAAGCTTATGAATGGTTCTCGAATCAACCAAAATAAAAAGCTCCTGTACAACTAAATTGATTTTACTATCTTATTAGAATATTTTTAAAATTAATAACGAGGTTGTTTTGACTGCCGAAGAAATTCTCAAAAAAGTACCTAAAGCAGTTCTTCATGATCATCTTGACGGCGGACTGCGTACTCAAACCATAATTGAATTAGCCGAAGATTTGAAATATGAGAAGCTGCCCACCAAAGACGCCGGGGAGCTGGCTGTATGGTTTTACCAGGGTGCAAATAAAGGAAATCTTGTAAAATTTCTAAAGGGGTTCGAACATACAACCGCAGTAATGCAGACCAAGGAGGCTCTCGAAAGAATAGCCTATGAAATGATGGAAGATATGAAGAATGACGGAGTCTGTTATGTTGAAACAAGATTTGCCCCGGTTTTCCATACAAAACAAGGTTTGTATCATGAAGATGTTGTCTCGGCAGTCCTGGAAGGTTTAGAGAGAGGAAAAAGAGATTTTGGAATAAGCTGCGGATTAATTTTATGCGGAATGAGAAACATGAAGAACACCCTTGAAATTGCCGAGCTGGCTTTAAATTTCAAGGATCAGGGAGTTGTAGGATTTGATCTTGCAGGCGAAGAAGGCGGTTATCCTCCCCGCAAACATCTTGAAGCTTTCCAGGTTATCCAAAGAGCTAATTTTAATATTACCATACATGCCGGCGAAGCATTCGGAAAAGAATCTATCTGGCAGGCTATTCAATGGTGCGGGGCTCACAGGATTGGGCATGCTACACGTCTTTGGGAAGATTTGTCCCTGGATAAAGAAGGAAATGTTGTTAAACTGGGAGATCTTGCTCAGTATATTTTAGATAAAAGAATTCCGCTGGAAATATGCCTCCAAAGCAATCTGCATACCGGTGCAATTGATAAAATAGAGGATCATCCTTTCGGGATTTTACATAAAGCAAAATTCAGAGTTACAATTAATACAGATGATCGCTTAATGAGCAACACTACTATGACAAAAGAATTTCTTACAGCTGTAAATACCTTTAATATAACTCTGGACGATGTTGAAAAGATTACAATAAATTCAATGAAATCTGCTTTTTTAAATTATAATGAAAGACTGCGGTATATATATGACATAATAAAACCCGGATTTCAAGAGATAAGAGATCAGATTTCATTATCTAAACCTTTAGAGCAGAATAAAGGAAATATTTTATAAATAAAAAATTCTGAACCTATGAAAAAACTTTTCACAAATTATAACTTCGAGTTTGATAAGAATGAGAAAAAGGTTATTTCAGCTTTCTGTAAACAAGCTTTAAAGCAGATTGAGGGAGATAACCGTTTTTTTGCAGAAGAAAAAGCATTTAAATCTATCATGGAGAAATTGAACAGCAGTGAACAATCAGTTAAATTTACAAAGGATGAAAGAACACGTTTAGCACACCAGCTTGAGCAGAATATTAAATTTTTGGAAAAAGAACGGACGAAATCATGGTTCTTAAAAAAGTGGCTTTACAATTCTATGCTGAAACAATACAGAAATATTTACCAGGAACATTTTAAAAACTGAAAATGTCCGGAACGTCTGCTGCACAAGAAATAATTAAAGCTCCGATAGGATCTTCCATCACCTGTAAAGGGTGGACGCAGGAAGCTGCTATGCGGATGCTGATGAATAATCTGGAGCCGGAAGGAGCTGAAAACCCTTCTCAGCTGATTGTATACGGCGGAAGCGGAAAAGCTGCACGAAACTGGGAATGTTATAAAGCTATTGTTTCTTCTCTTAGAGAGCTCGAAAATGATGAAACACTCCTGATTCAATCCGGCAAACCTGTTGCCGTATTTAAAACCCACGTTGATGCTCCGAGAGTGCTAATTTCAAATGCTATGCTTGTCCCCAAATGGGCAAACTGGGATGAGTTCCGGAGATTGGAAATGCTTGGATTGACTATGTACGGCCAGATGACAGCCGGAAGCTGGATTTATATCGGTACGCAAGGGATTCTTCAGGGCACTTATGAAACCTTTGCCGAATGTGCAAGAAAATATTTCAACGGTTCTTTAAAAGGAAAATTTCTTTTAACTGCGGGATTAGGCGGAATGGGCGGAGCCCAGCCTCTTGCTGCCGTGATGAACGGAGCAGCTTTTCTTGGTGTTGATGTTGACAAAAGCAGAATTCAGAAAAGAATTATAACCGGGTATTTGGATGTAGTCTGCGAAGATTTGAACGAAGCTCTGAAAGTTATTCTTCTTGCAAAAGAAAAAGGTGAGCCTCTTTCAGTCGGGTTAGTCGGAAATGCAGGAGAAATTCTGCCTGAAATTTTAAAAAGGAATATCATTCCGGATATTGTTACAGACCAGACTTCTGCTCATGATACCCTAAACGGTTATGTACCGATGGGAATGAGCTTAGAAAATGCTTTGATGCTGCGGAAAATGAATCCACCTAAGTATGAAGAACTTGCGAAGGAAACAATTGTACGGCACGTTCATGCCATGCTGGAATTTCAGAAACACGGTTCAATAGTTTTTGATTCCGGAAATAATATAAGAGGGGAAGCAAAGAACAGCGGAGTAACCGAAGCATTTAACATTCCTGGATTTGTTCCGGAATTTATCAGGCCTTTATTCTGCGACGGTAAGGGACCTTTCAGATGGGCAGCACTATCAGGCGATCCTAACGATATTTATGTAACTGACGAAGCAGTTAAAAATGCTTTCCCGGAAAATAAATCATTGTGCAATTGGATCGATTTGGCTCGGCAGAAAGTCAGCTTTCAAGGTCTGCCGGCGCGGATCTGCTGGCTTGGCTACGGAGAACGTGCGGCAATGGGAAAAATTTTTAACGATCTTGTTGCTTCCGGAAAAGTAAGCGCGCCTATTGTTATAGGAAGGGATCATCTAGATTGCGGATCGGTCGCCTCGCCCAACCGGGAGACTGAAGCAATGAAGGACGGCAGCGATGCAATTGCGGATTGGCCAATCCTAAACGCTATGCTTAATTCAATAGGAGGAGCAAGCTGGGTTTCAGTCCATCACGGCGGCGGAGTGGGAATTGGCAACTCAATTCATGCCGGAATGGTGGTTGTTGCCGATGGTTCAAAAGAAGCCGAAAAAAGGCTGGAAAGAGTGCTGATGTATGATCCCGGACTCGGAATTGTCCGTCATGCGGATGCAGGATATAAGCAGGCATTGGAAAATGCTAAGAAATATAATTTAAAAACTCCAATGCTCAAGTAGTGAATCAAATTTATTCTTCATAGTATTACGGTTCAAAAAATATTTTATTTATCAAATACGCAGACTGGCAAGTCTGAAAATCATAAGAAAAACAACAGAGGGAAAAAATGAAAGTAAAAGTACTAATCGCCGATAAATTTCCTGAAAATTATATAAAAGAAATGCAAGACATGGATCTTGAGGTTATTTATTCGCCTAAACTTGGTGAAAATGATCTCCCTGATGCTGCGAAAGAAGCAGATATCCTTGTTGTGCGTTCAACTGTAGTTAATGCGGAAACAATAAACAATAGTAAAAATTTAAACTTGATTATTCGTGCCGGTTCCGGCGTTAACAATATAAATATACCCGCTGCCAATCAGAAAGGGATCTATGTTGCGAACTGTCCCGGGATGAATTCAATTGCCGTTGCCGAACTTGCAATCGGTTTGATGATTTCATTGGATAGAAGAATTCCCGATAATGTGATCGACTTTAGAAACAGTAAATGGAATAAAGGCGAGTACTCAAAGTCTGAAGGATTATTTGGTAAAAATCTAGGGATCATAGGTGTGGGGAATATAGGTAAAGAAGTGGCAAAAAGAGCATTAGCATTCGGAATGAATGTTTACGGAAAAGATATTTCGCGGATCGAGGGAGTAATGATTAAAGACTTTTCCGAGATGGACCAAGTGCTGCCTCTCTGCGATATTGTAACAATTCATCTCCCTTCAACTCCACAAACAAAAGGTCTTTTCAATAAAGAAATGTTCAAATGGATGAAGCCCAATTCACTACTTATAAATACCTCCCGTGCAGATATTATCGATGAAGATGCACTCCTTGAGGCAATAAAAGAAAAGAACATACGGGCAGCGGTTGATGTTTTTAAAGGCGAACCGGAGCAGAAATCCGGGGACGTTAAATCGAAGCTTCAAGGTTCGCCGAATATTTATGTTACACATCATATCGGTGCATCTACCGAACAAGCACAGAATGCAGTTGCTGAAGAGACTGTCAGGATAATTAAAGATTACGTTACAAGCGGAATTATTGCTCATTGGGTAAACCGAACAAAAATCACCGATGCGCATCATCAACTTGTAGTAAAACATTACGACAGACCCGGAGTTCTCGCTTCTATTTTAAGCGTTATACGCGAAGGGAATATAAATATTGAAGAAATCGAGAATATAATTTTTGACGGCGGAGTGGTTGCATGCTGCACTATGAAGTTGAAGTCTCCCGTGAATGCCGAAATGCTGAAGAAGATGAATGAGAACAAAAATGTTTTAAGCGTTTCCCACGTTTCTATATAAAAATCTTTCTAAGACCCCCTCCTTGGAGGGGGTAATTTTTATCACTAATTATTTACAAAATGAAGACAAAATACCCCATCAAAAATTTCGTTGATGAGATAAATGAAATCTCTGAAATACCGGAGAAAATATCGGAGGGAATTAGAAACACGGTAGAAAATTTTGTAAATAGATTTCAGAATATAAATGATTCAGATGCTTCTGCGAAAACGGATCCTCAAAAATGGTCTTGTAAAGAGATTTTAGGACATCTCATTGATTCAGCCGCAAACAATCATCAGAGATTTGTGCGCGCACAGTATGAGAATTCTAATTCCCTTATTTCTTATGAACAAGTGGAATGGGTAAAAATTGAAAAACATAATGAACGGAGCTGGAAAGAATTATTATTATTATGGCAGTCATATAATCTGCATCTTGCACATATCGTATCCAAAATTCCTCTCCAATATTTAAACATTTCATTTATTATCGGCTCAAACGAGACTGTAACACTTGGATATATTATTACTGATTACCTTGGTCACATGCAGCATCATATTGATCAGATTGAAAAAAAATTGACCTGATTGTCACGAATTATCTTCCTGAATTAATAGATCTGTAAATTAAATTGCTCTGCATCACCTAATGAAAGAAAAAAACAAGCTTTACTTTTTTGAGAATATCTTTTTTAGTATTTAACAACTGGAAAAATCAAAAAGATTTCATTCCTAAATAAACACCACAATCAGATTATTGCTCTGCCCCTTGATAGGCAGGGTTATTTCTATATTAAGATATTAGTCCACAAGATTAATAAAACATGCTTCAAAAATTTGCTGCATTTATTTTAATTACAATTTTAATAAATGCCTGCTGCGGATCAAAAGAATCAGCCAAAATCCAAATTTCCGGCGATTACAAAAAAATTGCTGGATCAAAACTTGGGGATAATTACAAAATTATTTTTAATTCAGATTCGACATATCTTACTGC
>CAYSGP010000001.1:0-3796 GCA_964430095.1 uncultured Ignavibacteriaceae bacterium | reverse complement strand
GAACTCTGGTAATCAGGACAACCAGAGAAACACCATGCTGAGCAATTTAAGGCTATCTTTACGAAATTATCTTATTATAAAATTTTCTTCATCCATTTTATCGGCAACTAAATTAACTATGTTGTTGACTAATCTTTCCATATTGAATTCAGGATTAGTCCAGGATGCAAGACAAGACCAGACCAGCTTATTAGTATCAAACGAATAAACATTAACTTCAATTCTATAGAATTCGTCATGAGTCATTCTTCCCGCGCTCATTCTGGTATCAACATAATAATCTGCAAAATCCCAATAATCTAAAAGGTAGGTAGGTATGGTCTGCTGCGCCGTTACTTCTGATTGCTGAGAAACTACCCTGATAACTACAGCCCCGTTGAAATTTTCCTCTTTAAATTTTTTAATTAAGTAACTCTTTTTTTCTACTAGGTCGGCCAGTTCAAAATATTCATACGATTTGACTCCTGCATTTCCAAACCTGGCAGCAATCCTGTTTTCCGTAAATTTTCTATTATAACTATCATTAAGAGCGGCAACTACTAAAACTTTATGAAGGGAATCAAAATAGATGGTTGAATTCGGAGCCCGCCATGATGAAATAAGTTTAGGTGAAGAGCTGCAGCCTGCATAAAACAGCAAGTATACCGCACACAACATCAGATTCAGCTTTAACATATTTAACCTTTTTATTTATTTATTTTTTACTCCTCGGCTCCGGATTCAAAATTCCAATTAAGCCCTACACCCACAATCATCATCTTGCTTGTGGAGATCGATTCATATTCCGGATCTGCATCTAAGTATACGCTGTTCTGAACTAAATGGTATTTAAAATTAAAGTCGAGCCATAATGTTTCACCCATCTTAATCAGACTTCCGACGCCGAAGGAAATTCCGGGTTCGCTCCGGAACTCCGATTTATCAATAACCGAAGTAGCTCCGTTATTAGTGTAATTGCCGGTTGCTTTTGTCCAATAAGTATAAAGCCCGCCGTCGATTGAACCATAAACCTTGTATTTACGACCCGGGGAAACCATTTTGAATGTTATAAGCAAGGGTATTACCCCGACAAATCCCGTCATATTTAAATCCCCTGCAGAGACTGTGGTCTTGTAATATTCTTCTATATCAGCAGCGTCTGCCCCGATCTTAATATATCCTAAGCTTAAACCTAAACGGAGATTTTCTTCTAGGTGATAATAGAAACCGCCTGTCACGCCAAATCCGACATTAAAATACTTGGCGTAACTTCCTACTGGAGCAGCAAGATGCAATTGCAGTTCGGAACCATACTTTTGCTGAGGATATATTATTAATGTAAAAAGTAAGGTTAAAAGAATTATTCTTATTGTTTTCATAGCTTAATATCCGCAAATTTTTACAGAAGTTGAAAAATTTTAAATAAATAAAGGTTAAGCTTAAATACCAAAACCCGCTCCCACACTTATCAAAGGATCTCCTGAGCCGAACGGGGAATCGCTATCCTGAATTAAATCGAACATAACTTCAAAGAATACAGAGGCACTTCTGCTTATCTGATGATTATACCCGGCACCTAATAAAAGCAGCGGAACGGCGACCCGTTCTGTAGTATAATTAGTCCGGGTACCAGCTGCTCTTTCAAAGCTGCAGTAAAGGAACTCAGCTTTCGCATAAATCTGAGGAATGATGCTGTAGCGTGTAAAAATACCTCCGCCGTAGTTATCCGATTTTAATGCAGGACTATATCTGTCGTCATTTAAATATGCATACCCGACTCTAATTCCGGCAGAAAAATTATTAGTGAACTGATAGCCAATCATTGGAAATAATCCGAGATAGAAGTAATCATTCCAGAAACTAATACCGACATTACCTCCAATAAAAACTCTACTAGGTTCTGATTGCTGAGAGGCAGAAGAAACAGGTTCCGGAGTAAGATTCGAAGTAGAATCCGTTTGCCCGTTTAGTACTGCAGTACAAAGGATAAACAGAATTATTATTGCTTTTTTCACTGTAAGCCTCCAAAATCTACTTTTTTATTGATCTGAATTTTTAATTTATTTTGTATGTCAATCGGCCCCTGTGTTTTAATTTTTTTTAGGAACCGTTCTCAGCCATGTATTATACTTATTCTGTTCTTCCATTCTGCAGGACCAGACTAATTCATCCTTAAAAACGGTAATATCGGGGCAGCCGTCGCACATATTTTGCTCGCCTTTTTCAGTAAAGTCCACAGGCTGGATGAACATAATGGTCTGCAGATGTGTCTTCTTAAATATTCTAAACGGATTCTTTAAGAAATTCAATAAAGCTTTTCTAAGTCCTTTATCAAACGGCCAGAGGAGAAGAAGTGTTGTTCTTCCCTTCTTTGTTAATGAGGGTGATGCATAAGATAAGTATGTCCCTTTGAAAAAATGATGAACAATCATCATAAGTTCCAGGAACCTGGGGCCTAGGTATCCATAAATTTTATCCTTAGTACCTATCCGTTCAGTTAATAACCATTTAAAGCTGTCGGGTTTAACCGTACCATTTAAATAAGCAGCCGGAGTAAATTCAGGAAAACGCTCGCGGACTTTTGCCAAAACATCCGTTGATAAAATTTCAAAATCCCTTTTCATATTCGAATGATACATGATTTTATCCCAGTCAACTTTTTCAGCGCCTGCATACCAATCAAAAGGCATATTAGGAATAACATGTCTGAAGGCTATGAAAACCATGGTATGAACGATATCGATATGTTTATGAGCCCAGTCAATCATTTCCGGAACATATTGAAGCGTATCTTCATAAACTGTTGAATTGAAGGAGCACGATATTCCGCCTTCCTCTGCAAGCATTGAGGCATATTTGAGCCGCAACTCGTTAAGCTCTATTTCATTTTTGCCTTTCCATTCAGCATTTCTTCCCTGCTTGCTGTCGATATGAAAAGTAAAGCCGTAAACACCTGCTTTTTTTAATTCTTTTAATAATTCCTTTGTGAGGGCTTTACCGTTGGTATTAATGATCGGTTTTAATCCCCTCTTTTTTATATCTGCAATAATTTCAGTTATTTGAGGATGCAGAAGCGGATCCCCGCCGGCAATTGAAATGCAGTCAGAGTTTCTTAGCTTCTGAAAAACATCCAAATGATGTTTAACTTCATCAATTGATAGATGGGAATCTTTAACGTTATCACGATAGCATCCATCACAGGCGAGGTTGCACATAGATGTAGGCTCAAGCCAGGAGATTGCATTATCGGGAAGAGTCCACGGCAGCCTGTACAAATCCCGGTGGTTTAATATATTATTGTTCATAAATGTTATTGCTATTTATATTTTTTAATAAAGAATTTAATTAATTAATTTTTACAGCTTCAGATTGATTCACTAAAATCTGATATTTTTTAATCTCATAAGTCCATGGCAGCAGATTAATCCAATGCAGCTCCAATTCCGATCGCATATTCGAACCCGGTATTCATTGCATCATGCTGATAAAAATTGGACTGATAATTAACTCCTATATCAAAATTAAAAATTCTCGTAAGGTTAAAAGTTAATCCGAATCCGACCTGCCAGGCAAACTTCACCCGTGTTCTGTCTTCTTTTTCTCCTTCAAGATTCATGTTCTCAAAAACCAGATTCAAGCCCGGCATAAACTGCACGAAAGGCATAAACGTATCATCTGTAAAATAATACCTGCCTCCCAGCTCAATGGGAATAATTGTCAGCGAGGCATCTTCATACCCGGTACTATCTTTAGGACTATTGTTAATGAAGCCGGTCCTCATGATAAGCAGGTTGTGATCGGGAAAAGCAATATTGCG